>DATBMP010000116.1:0-10657 GCA_036554845.1 Pyrinomonadaceae bacterium | reverse complement strand
CAACATAAAAATAGCCAAACCCCAGCACGAACGGAACCAGTCCGAGGAACATTAAAATAGCGTCTGAGAGTGGTAATGCGTTCCCAGGTTGTAGCCAAGCCTCGCTCGACAAGGCGAGAGCGACTATGAGAGCAACGATTAAAAGCATAAGGATCGGCAACAAAGCTAGAGCCCGTTTGAATTGAGCGTCGGTTTTCCCGCGCGCCCACCACAAGACAAGACCGATTAGAATTAAATACGGCACCCCGCCGATGATGCCCGAGAACATCGTGTAGACCGCAACCACAACCAGCCACGTAGGTAATCGACCGGACAAAAAACCCAGGGGCGCGAAAAGCAGGGGCACCGCCAACGGAAGCGCTAAAGACAATCTGTAGAATTTGGATTCTTTCATTGGGAAGATGAAAGCCATATAACGCTGCTGTTCACCGGCGGCGAGCGGGATCTCAAAACAGCGAGAAAACGGTTACTTGAGAATTATGCTATCGAGCCGTCCGGTGCAACAGCTTGTTATGCGGCGCGGACCTCGACGTATTCCACGCTCGAGGACGGTGCGGGGACGGGGAGACCATCTTGACGTAAACCTTCAATATGAAACTGAATAGCTTCTTGGATGAGCTCCAAGACTTCCTCCCTGGTAGCGGCAACCGCAATACAACCTGGCAAGTCGGGTACATGAGCGCCAAAACTGTTCTCGCCTGCTTCGACAAGCACCACATACTTCATTCTTGTGTTCCCCTCTCCGGCTTCAGGCCAGCATGTTTCAAGATGCTGTTCAGTGTTCCTCTCGGAACATCAATGCTTCCTTTGCCAGCAACTGTGACGGTACCAGATTTTTCTTGATGCTTGAATTGACGGTGACTGCCTTTAGTCCTCGCGAGATACCACCCGTCTTCTGAAAGAAGTTTGATGAGGTCCCTTACTTTCACGTTGGGAATAATAAGGCGATTCGCCGAACCAAAGGAAGCCGCATAACTATTTAATTCAGCGGCCCAATAGCCGCCTTGTAAAGCGTCGTTTCGGCCGTATAATAACTGGCGATCCCACGAAGTCCTAAAGAAATCGCAGTTCTGCCGGGTTAGGCCTCACGCTCCAAAGCTTCCCTCTCCTGGTGAACCGTTTAACCCAAGGAGCCCTCACCATGCCTAAACTCCTGGATCAAGTGCGCGATGTGATGCGCACCAAACATTACAGCCTGCGCACCGAACAGACCTACGTTAATTGGATCAAACAGTACATCATCTTCCACAAAAAACGGCACCCGTCCGAGCTGGGCGGAAACGAGGTCACGTTGTTTCTGTCGCATCTCGCCGTCAATCGTCACGTGGCGGCTTCAACGCAGAACCAAGCGCTGGCCGCGATACTCTTCCTCTACAGATATGTGCTCAAACTCGAGTTGCCGTGGCTCGAAGATGTGCAGCTCGCAAAAAAGCCCACGCGAGTGCCCCTAGTGTTTACTCGCGAAGAGGTCAAGGCAGTCCTGGCCCAACTCACGCAAACGAACTGGCTGATGGCTAGCCTGCTCTACGGCTCCGGATTGAGACTTATGGAATGCCTGAGGTTGCGAATTAAGGATCTCGACTTTCAGTATCAACAGATACTGGTGCGAGATGGCAAAGGAGCAAAAGACCGCAGAACGATGATGCCTTCCACACTCGTCGGCGCGCTCGAGCAACATCGAGATCGGGTCAAGGCACTTCATGATCGCGATGTACAAGCGGGGTTTGGAAGCGTCTACCTTCCTTACGCACTCAGCAGGAAATATCCAAACACAGGCAGGGAGTGGGGGTGGCAATACTTCTTTCCCGCAGCGAAGCTCAGCACCGATCCAATTTCGGGAACGTTACGTCGCCATCATGTAACAGAAAGCGTTCTGCAGAGGGCCATCAAAGCTGCAGTTCGCGCCGCCGGCATCGCGAAACCCGGAAGCTGTCATACATTACGGCACAGCTTTGCTACCCACCTATTGGAAGATGGATACGATATCAGGACCGTGCAAGAGCTTCTGGGTCATAAAGATTTGAACACTACAATGATCTATACGCATGTGCTCAATCGCGGCGGAAGGGGAGTGCGTAGCCCGTTGGACACGTTCAGTTCCTAAAAAGTCTGAGCGAGATAGATCGTTTTACGGAATCT
The DNA here is from genome assembly GCA_036554845.1 of Pyrinomonadaceae bacterium. Lineage (GTDB taxonomy): Bacteria > Acidobacteriota > Blastocatellia > Pyrinomonadales > Pyrinomonadaceae > PSRF01. Next base: position 8,518 of record DATBMP010000116.1, on the reverse strand, counting down.
AGCAATGTGGCGCCGGTCATAGAGGTCTCTTTGAAAGAATCGCGAATGAGAATCTTCTTCGGAGGTTTAGTCGTCTGGAAAGAGTCGGTCATTTGAGATACACCGCTTACATCGGCATGGTGACGACGAAGTTGAACTACGTTCGGCGGCGCGGAACCGTCGGGAGGAGGCGGTCTGAGGCGAGTGGTGTAATCACACTTATTGGACGTCAGAACTTTTTGATTGTTGAGGGTCAGTTTCAGATTGAGTGTTGCGACTCTTCACTTCCGAACCCCATTGGCGACAACGATAACTCTCCCCGGCCTGCAAATTTGGGACAAGCCAAATACATCCGCAACTCACACAAAGCAGGGTCGAGCCGATCACCCATTCGTTAAGTCTGGTTTGTTTTCCAAGTTTCACTGAGATATACCCCCTTGTGATAAGTTCCGCGAAAGCCCGAGCTCAGTTTCTTTTTAGCTCCAAAACTCTGCGATTGTTTCATCAAATTATTTCGCGTTGGTTGCAGTCAAGATCACACGAGTTCGATCAATGAAGAGATCTCAACGAACCAGGGATTCCAAACGTAGCAGCAAAGTGTCGGGGTTTGCGCAACGGCTCCTGGCGGAGTGGCAGACTCTGGATCTGCCACACAACAACGCGGTCGCTGTTGTTGCGGTCTCAGGGGGCGCAGACTCAACTGCTCTCCTTCTCGCGCTTGACGAATTGATCAACTCAGGAAAACTTTCCCTACAACTCGTGGTAGCACATCTCGATCACGGTCTGCGCAAGGCAAGTGTTGAAGATGCAGATTGGGTAAATCAGCAATGCGCGAAACTTGGTGTGCCTGTCGTAGTCCAGTCTGCAAACATTCGCAAACGAGCAAAGGACACAGCAGACAATCTCGAACAGGCGGCGAGAAACGCTCGCTACGATTTCTTTCGTAAAGCGAGCGAAGAACATAAGGCGCAACTAGTGCTCACCGGCCACACCATGGACGACCAGGCCGAGACAATACTGATGCGACTGGTTCGCGGAAGTGCAGCGGAGGGACTCGCAGGGATCGAAACCGTGCGAACACTCGCTCCCGATACTGAGATCCTACTCGCGCGACCATTGCTCTCGTGGGCACGCCGAAACGACACGGAACACTACTGCCGGACAAGAAGGGTGCGGTTCCGGGTCGACGAAATGAACAACGACGAACGGTTCGTCCGGGTGCGAGTGCGAAAACAGCTTCTGCCGCTAATGCAGTCTTTTAATAACCGAATCGTTGAGGCTCTTTCACGCACGGCACTACTGTTACGAGAAGACGCACGGGCGCTTTCCGAGGAGGCTGAGAAGCTTCTTCAAGAAGCCGCTGCGAATGGTGAGAGGGCTGATAAGGGTAGCCGGCTTCGAGTGACATTGAAGACAGAGGTTTTGGAAAGCGCACCTCCCTCGATTCGGAAACGCGCACTCAGACTGTGGATTTCGCGAGAGTTGGGACACCTGAAGCGCGTCGAAATGGTGCATTTGGTTGCCGTAGAGAAACTGATAGACGGGAACCGTGGGCGCAGAGTGGAACTGCCCGGCGGAGTGGAGGTTTGGCGAAAGCGAGGACGCCTACAGCTATCGGTTAAAAAGGTTGAAAAAGCCAACCGCGATCTCTAGAATCGTCCTCGTCGCCACCGCCGCTTTGTTCGAGACGGTGGTTTTCTTTTTGGAGGGTTTTCCACTGGTTTTTGCTCGCTGGCGTTGCTGACTCGCGACGGTTAACACAACCGCACGTTGGGTGATGGCATCCAATTCACCCTGATCTTTCAGGGTCTTACTGAGAGGGTTCGAGGGGTTATAAGTGATAGGGTTGGAAGCGACAAAGGACGCCGAGATCGGTTATGATCGGCAGCGGAGGCGTTAATGACATTGAGTTCTACTGCTAGACAAATAATTTTCTGGTTACTGATCGTCGCGGGAGCATTGTTGCTCTACAAGCTGGTCAATCCGACTGGCAAGAATTCCCAGGCGATCGACCTCGCCACTTTACACGCGAAGATTGAAGCACTGGATATAAAACAACTGACTGTGAAACAGAACGAAACCGTCGCTGTTGATAAGCGCGGTGGCGAGTTTCGCGTTCAGCTCACTAATGAACAAACCAAGAATGATCTGATCAAGAAAGGACTCGAACTGGTCAATGGCCAGCCGCGAGTCGAGAAGGTCGAAGACGAATCGGGAAGCACCAGTTACATCTGGCCCATGCTGATCACTTGGGCACCACTTCTATTCATTATTGGTATCTGGATCTTTATGTTGCGCCAGATGCAATCCGGCGGCAATAAGGCCCTCTCCTTCGGTAAATCCCGCGCAAAGTTGCTGAACAATCAGCAGAAGCGCGTCACGTTCAAAGATGTTGCGGGAGTTGAAGAGGCCAAGGAAGAGTTACAGGAGATTATTGAGTTTTTGAAAGAGCCTCAGAAGTTTCAAAAGCTCGGTGGTCGAATTCCCAAGGGTGTGCTGATGATGGGCCCACCGGGAACCGGCAAGACTTTGCTGGCCCGAGCCATCGCCGGCGAAGCAAACGTTCCATTCTTTTCGATCTCAGGTTCTGACTTCGTCGAGATGTTTGTGGGTGTCGGTGCATCGCGCGTCCGAGACCTGTTCGAACAAGGGAAGAAGAACGCGCCCTGCATCATCTTCATCGACGAAATTGATGCGGTAGGACGCCATCGTGGCGCAGGTCTCGGCGGCGGGCACGATGAACGCGAACAAACGTTGAATCAATTGCTGGTTGAGATGGACGGCTTCGAATCGAACGATGGCGTGATCTTGATCGCTTCAACGAACCGGCCCGATGTGCTTGATCCGGCCCTGCTGAGACCAGGTAGATTCGATCGTCGAGTCGTGGTTTCGCGACCTGACGTTCGAGGACGTGAAGGCATCTTGAAAGTTCACACCCGCAAGATTCCGCTTGGCGAAGATGTGGACATCAGCGTGATCGCCCGCGGGACACCTGGGTTTACCGGAGCTGATCTCGCGAATCTTGTAAACGAAGCGGCGTTGAATGCTGCACGTTACAACAAGAAGCTGGTGGCAATGGGCGACTTTGAATTAGCAAAAGACAAGGTCCTCATGGGTGCCGAGCGCAAGAGCATGGTCATCTCCAATGAAGAGAAGCGTGTTACTGCCTATCACGAGGCGGGACATACTCTCGTTGGATTGAAAGTGCCGAACGCTGATCCCGTTCACAAGGTAACGATCATTCCGCGCGGCATGGCGTTAGGTCTTACTCAACAACTACCCGAGGGCGATCGCCACAACTACAGCGAAGAATATTTGCTGGGCCAGATTGCGATTCTGATGGGTGGACGTATTGCTGAACAGCAATTCCTCGGCAGTATCACCACCGGCGCCTCGAATGACATCGAACGAGCAACCGAGCTTGCCCGTGCGATGGTCTGCGAATACGGCATGTCTGAGATGGGACCGCTCACGTTTGGTAAGAAGGAAGAGCAGATCTTTCTCGGTCGTGAGATTGCCCAGCATCGTGACTTTTCTGAAGAGACCGCGATTCGTATCGACGAACAGGTAAAGAAGATCGTCACGGTGCAGTATGAGCGAGCGACGAACATCATCGAAGAGAATCGTGATGTGATGATTCGCCTGGCCGAATGCTTGCTCGAACGCGAATCACTTGACGGCGTCGAGATTCGTCGCATCGTTGCTGGCTTGCCACTGGATGATCAGCAGCCTGTGCCGGATCCCGGTGATGACCAGGATCGACCACAGTTGAAAGAGCCTTCAGCTAAGCCGTTGAAGCCGATCCTGCCGCCAATCACCGGTGGCAATCCCGCACCGGCATAATCCCGACTTACACAAGCTTTGATGAAGAGGAACGGCGCGGGCCGTTCCTCTTTTTTGTTTGGTCAGCAGGCAGAGGTCAGGAAGGCAGAGGGTCAGGAATCAGAACTTACGGTCGCGGCGGCTTTGCCGCATCCCTTGCGGTAAGGCTCTGCCTTACCGTCAAGATTGTCTTGCAGTCAGGCTGCGCCTCCTCGATCAAAATATCAAGGTTCGGTATGCCGCAGGCTTGCCGCAAGGGTGCGGCCGAGCCGGAACCCCAAAAAGACTTTTTGTGCAAAGCGTTGACTGACCCTAACCACTAACCTCTGACCTCTGAGCCCTGCTTGCGCTATCATCCGACAACCATGACTCGTGAATGGCAGATCGCAGGCCGAACACTTCCCGTCGGAGATCGTACACTCGTGATGGGAATACTGAACGTCACTCCCGACAGTTTCAGTGACGGAAATCAGTTCCTCTCTCCTGCTGACGCGCTCGAACACGCTGAACGGATGGTTGCCGAAGGCGCCGATATTATTGACGTAGGTGGAGAATCAACCCGGCCGGGAGCAGGAGTGGTTTCTCCGGAAGAAGAGATCGAACGAGTGGTCCCGGTTATTCGGGAGTTGGCGCAACGCACTACAGTTCCTATCTCAATCGACACTACAAAATCCCTGGTGGCTCGCGCTGCGCTGAATGCCGGAGCCTCGATAGTGAATGACATCTCTGCCTTGCGTTTTGATTTTCACGTTGCCGATGAAGCCGCGAGGTTCGGCGCTGGATTAGTCCTGATGCATTCACGCGGCACACCAGCAACGATGCACCGTCTTCCTCCTGTCGCGAACATTATGAAAGAGTTGACGCGTAGCCTGCGTAACAGCATCGCGATGGCCCAGCGTCGTGGTGTGAAGAGCGAATCTCTGGCGCTCGATCCAGGAATTGGTTTTGGAAAGTCGCAAGAGCAGAACGTTGAACTGATCGCCAGGCTTGATGAACTTGTCCGCGCATTTCCCGAGTTTCCGATCCTGATAGGAACATCTCGGAAATCATTCATCGGCCGCTTGCTCGAAGATGAAAACGGCGAAGCCGCACCGGTCAATGATCGTGAATTCGGTACGTTGGCCACAGTTGCTGCAGCGGTACTTAAAGGAGCACACATCGTCCGCGTTCATGACGTACGCGGCGCTAAGGAGATAGTGCGAGTGGCAAATGCAATTCGTCGAGTCCCTTTACCAGCTCGTGACGATGCAGCGTGAACAATCAAGCACGGGACGCCCGGGGCGAAGGCGCAGCCTAATCATCGTAGCGTTTGACGGTAAGCCAAAGCCTTACCGCAAGGGATGCGGTAAGCCGCTGCAAAGTCCCGAAACCCTATTCCCATGACCAATGAACCAAACCAAAGACCAAAGACCTGACAACCAACTGACAATCAACCACGGACAGCCAATCACGGACAACCAATCACGGACAACCAACGACTGACAACTGTGACCACTTCTCCTCACTGCATCTCTCGCGCGATCGACTTTACAATGCGCGCCCGTGCCGCAGCGCGCTCGGCCAACAACGCTCCTTCTCCAGTTTGCTTCAGCCATTCAAAGAACCGTTGCACACCGTGACGCGTGCTCGCTTCGTCACGACAATCCCGAATTAAAACCACTTGAATCTTTTGCACGTCGTCTGCCACATAAACTCCAAACGGGGTCGAGACCACTGTCGCATCCGGAAATCCCAGCAACTTCATCGCCTGCGACTCCGTGATCCCCTTGTGACAGCCGATCAAGTGGACTGGACCGCCTCGTCTTCCTTTGAGCGAAGCATCGTGAGTATGGTCTTTGAGAAATGGCTGGCCCACCATCTCTCTTGCCGCTGCGACGCTCATCGCAGCAGGAACTGCGTTCGGAACAAACAGCACTTCGTTCTTTTCAAGCTGCACCACTAGATTGCCTTTGTCTTCAATGGCTCGCGTGCGCTGGCCCACCGCATCACGCAGGACCTTAATGATTGCCCTTTGCCGTTCAATGAAATTCATTCGGCTCCAATCAAGCGCCTGACCTCCATATGATCGCGCGCGGCCTGATTCGAGCACGCCACTCTGGACCAGTTTGACTACGGCGTCTCGCAGCGCTTCGCGCACCCGTTGTTTGAGATCGGTGATTGTTTTGACCTCACTTCCGCGAAACGGCGTCTGGGTTTGATAGTAATCCTGAAATCGCTTGTTTCGTTTTCCCGCCGCCGTGTTGTCTAAAGGAATCGCACCGAGATCGATGACTCGTAGTTTTCCTGGCGCCGTTGAATAGACGGTGGAGAGTTCCTCGTGACAGATCCCGACGTCGCCCGCTTCCTTGGCCCAGCCGGCGTTCCCGTTGTAAAGCACCAGAACGATATCGCTCTCTTTCACCGCGTTCAGACAGGTTTCCCAACTGTCCCAGGTCCCTCCGCGAGGAGGCTCGTCTTCATTAATCCACACTTCAAAAGTGTTTTGACCAAATAGTTTCTCGGCCTCGATCTCCTTCTTTAGTTCTTTGCGAATTTCGCTCAACGTAGTCTTTCCACCTGCTGGAAACTTATCGTTACAGCGGCTTGAGATCATGATGCGCACGTTTCGTGAGATTGCCATGAGGACTCCTGAAGACGATTCGTTAATTCGAGATCACTGTGTCTAAATTTGAGCGGCGGTCGGTGACCGCCCATGGTTCCGAGCACCAAAGATTGCCAATTGGGTCTGTACCTGCTGAGACGGGCGGCCACGGAGTGCCTCTCCCTACAAATTAGGATATACCTAACTTGCCCAGCGAACGGCTATGCGAGAGAATCCATTTCGATTTCAACAGTCCATAGCATGAACAAACCAATGCGAAACATTCTCCGCCTCTCAGCCCTACTAACGATGCTTTTCTTCGTCACAGGTTTCACTGAATGTTATAAGCCTGTCACCAAGAACCAGCTCCCCTCGCGAATAAAGACCGTAGCGGTTCCGGCCTTTCAGAACAACGCCCTTCGCTACAAGATTCAGTCGCGCTTTACCGAAGCCGTGATCAACGAGTTGATTCATCGCGGGCGAGGACTTCGTGTTCAAGGCGATCGTGAGGGCGCTGACGCAGTCATCGAAGGCATCATCAAAAGTTTTTCTTATTCAGGCGTGTTGCTCGATGACCAGGGACGTGCTCGCATCTTTGAAGTAACCGTGGTTGCTGCGGTGACGGTTCGCGATCAAACGGAGAACCGCGTGCTTTATGACAATCAGAACTTCGTCTTTCGCGGTGAGTACGAATTTGCCAATGACCCACGCAACTTCTTCAACGAAGAGGACCCTGCCGTCCAACGCATGGCAAGGAATTTTGCCGAAAGCGTCGTCTCAACACTTATCAATGCTGTCGAGATCAACAAATGACCGCCGTCACTAAACTCGCTCTCGAACGATCGCTTCAGGCGGGAGAGATCGCACCGCTCTATCTGCTCACAGGTGTTGAATGCTTCTTACGAAATGCAACCGCGGATGCCATCACTGATGCGGCGCTGAGCGATACGCTCTTGCGCGAGTTTAATCAATCGGGCTTCAGCCTTCTTACCCAGAACACGCAGGACGCCATCGCGGCAGCTGAACAGCTTCCAATGATGTCGACGCGGCGCGTTATCCGGATATGTGATTTCGGGAGACTTCGTGAAGCCGACGAAGATGCGCTAATTAGATACTTGAATCGCCCCTGTCCATCATCTGTCGTGATCTTCGTCACCGAAGAACCAGATAAACGAAAGAAGTTGACCAAAGCGTTGCTTGACAGCTGTGTCGTGCTCGAGTTTCCACCAGTAACCGTCGGCGAGGCCAAGGCCTGGATCAAAAGCAGACTCAAACAGTTAAAAGTCGAATCTGATGACAGAGCTTTGACTGAGTTAATCGATCTGGTTGGCACTGATGTGCAGACTCTTCATTCTGAGTTGGATAAATTGGCTTCAGCTGCTGGAGAAACAAGACGCATCACTCAGGAGCTGGTTGAGGAACTCACCGGACGCACACGAGAGTTGTCAAATTTCGATCTTGCGGATCAGATTCTGGCGCGAAATCGAAAACGCGCAATGGAAGTTCTTCATCGACTGTTGGATGGTGGCTCGCCGCCGGTGATGTTGATTGGATTGATTGCAAGCAACTTTCACCGTTTGGCCCTGGCTAGAGAGGCGCTTAATCGCGGTGCGAGAGATGAAGTGTTTCGGCTCTTTTTTGTCCCGTCATCGAAACGAAATGCGTTGATGAACACTCTCCAACAAATAGATGCACGACGAATAGCACATGGCATCGAACTGATTGCAGCTGCTGATCTCGCTATCAAGACTTCGCAAGCGACTCCCCGTTTGCAACTCGAAATGTTGGTGTGCGAACTGGCCTCATAAACCTCAGTCGTCAAGAGATCTTCGATCCGGTTCAACCCAGCTGGTCTTTGCCTCAACCGACTTCAAAAGCTCTTCACTGAAGTATTCGAAAATGATCTTCGAGTTTCCCAACGATTCGACGGCTGCATTGGCGACATCTGTGACTGAATGTCCCGCCGGCATCTGACTCTCAACCTGCCGCACCATTTTTAGCCAGAACAAGGTGATGGTCTCGTTATACTTATCGAGTCCTACGCTGTGATGTTTGAGAAAGCGGAATAGACCGTTCCTCATCCTCGTCAGCGCCTCGTCTTCAGTACTCTCGTTCAGATACCAGGTTGCTACGATT
>DATBMP010000236.1:0-1687 GCA_036554845.1 Pyrinomonadaceae bacterium | reverse complement strand
GTTTGTGAGGGCGCCGTGCAGCAATTTGTGCAGAACCGCGTCATCGTCAAATTGAATCTCAATCTCTTGCACAAAACAGGGCATTGAAAACTTGAGTTCTCTCAACTTAACAGCATCTTTTGCAGTTGTAATGAGACTGTGTGCACCTGAGCGCCGAGCCTCAGCGGCGATCTCGTTGATCTCGTCTTGTGAGTAGCGATGGTGATCGGCGAGAGATCGAGTTCCTATCAAAACCAGACCGGCACATCTCAATAGATGATAGAAGGACTCTGGATTTCCCACCCCACAAAACGGAGCAATTGGCTGTGGAATATCGCTGACTTTTACGATCTCACCAGCTAAGGTTTTCAACGCGCCGGGGACCATGCGCGAGATAAGAATTGGTCTTCCTTTCACCAATCGCTGCAGGTCGTTCAGAATTCCAGCCACGTCACGCATTTCTGCTCTTGTAATCACGACGCAGTCAGCTCGTTTTAGACTTGAACGTGGCTCGCGCAGGCGACCCAGCGGAAGTAGTTTGTTTCCACCCCAGGGATCAGTTGCGTCAATTGCGACCAAATTCAGATCACGCGCGAGTTGAAGATGCTGAAAGCCATCATCAAGGACGAACGCGTCGATGTTTAGTTCCTCGATGGCCCATTCACCTGCGGCAGTGCGATCTGCATCACTGATGACCGCAGCGATACCCAGAAGTTTCTCAGCGAGCAGAAACGGTTCGTCTCCTGATTCCTTTTCAATCGCCTGAATCGATTGGCCGTCCGAGACCAAGACCCTCGCACTAGCATTTTCGCGGCGATAGCCCCGCGTCAACACGCAGACCTTTCGGCCTTTAACGGCAAGGATTCGGCAGACCTTCTCGACGAGCGGAGTTTTTCCCGTTCCGCCAACCGTCAAGTTGCCGATGCTGATCACCGGCACCGAAAGTTGTGTTGATGAAAGTAGACCGCGCGAGTAGGCAGCTAGGCGAGCACGAATTGCAGCACCATAGAGCGCGCTAAGAGGTGGCAGAACCAAACTCGATTTCATGCCGAGTGCGCGCTTTCCGTGGCAATGATGAGTCCAGCAGGCTTTGTAGAGTCACCGCTGTTCAGGAAAGGCGCCAGCAACTTCATGGTTCGTTCGGTCGCGCCGAGATTTTCTGCGACCAACTCTTTTGCGTTTCGTTTCAGCGTAGCTCGTCGTTGCGGATCGTTTAGAAGGTCGCGAAGAACAAAGGCCAGATCGTCTTCTCCGTCCCACATATCCAACGGAGGCAATTGAATGATCGCTTCGGCCTCAAGAAAAGCATTCACGATCGAGGCGAAGTTCTGAGTATTCGCACCCGTGACGATAGGACACCCGACCGCCGCAGGTTCGAGTATGTTGTGTCCACCGTGTTTGGGAATGCTACCGCCGACAAATACGATCGAAGCGAGTGGATAAGCTCCAGGCAGTTCACCAATCGTGTCGACCAGAACCAGATCGGGAGGCTCCCCCACCGGCGTTGGATTCTGGCTCCGTCTGGTCCAACTAAAACCAGATGAGGCCATTAGAGCGGCAACTTCGGCGAAGCGCTCAGGATGCCTGGGAGCAATAATTAAGCGCGGTTTGGGTTCAATATCGCTGTGAAGCTTCCGATATGCATGAATCAAGAGACGTTATTCTGGCGCGTGTGTGCGGGCCGCAAACAACAACGGCCGGTCAGGTG
>DATBMP010000070.1:0-10715 GCA_036554845.1 Pyrinomonadaceae bacterium | reverse complement strand
TGGGCCGACTTCAACACCAGCCTGAACTGGAATCCTTTCAACTCGACCGTCGGCCGGCGCGGGGATTTGACGGGTCATTTCGGGCACCAATGTCCCGATGCCACGAACGTTGCGGAGCATCTCACCGCGTTTCACGGTATCGATTACGGTTGTTGAGCGGTCCACCGTTGGGGCGGCTGGTTTTAGTTTCGCAAGCGTATAAGTAATCCCGCCGACCGCAACCAGACCAACAACCAGGAGAGTTATGGTTCGAATGCGTTTCTTGAATTTCGATTTTGCGGGACGCTTGATGTCCATTGCTTAGCGATTCGGGTCTACTGAAACTACCTTGATGGAAATACACCGCCGACAGGATCAATCTTCAAATCAATTTTGGAGAACCGGTCAGTCAGTTGAGAGCGGTGAAAACCAGGCTTTAAATGAGCTCAAAAAGCGCAAACTACCCGGCGACATTACAGTTCTCCGGCCACGAACACTTCAAAGTCCATGCCAGTCGAAGCAAAGTAACCGGCCCCCGGCAATTTCTTCGGTGAACGCGTGAATTTTTAAAAGAAGGAGAATCCAGGTGGGAAATGAACGCCGAATCACGTTTCACTTTCGAAACGCAAAATCCCATTTTCGTTAAACGTTCAGTTTTTTGAAGTTGGTGGGTGTTCTCTCTTCTGCGGTCGGATCCTATGGGTGGAGCGTGCGCATTTGAACAAGAAGTGTTTTGGGTTCCGGCTCTGCCGCACCCTTGCGGTAAGCCTGCGGCTTACCGAACGTTCATATACTTTCCGCGGCGGCTGTGCCTCAAGATGGATCAGTTCAGGCATAGCCCAGAGATTCAAGTTGGACCAAGGTAAGCCGCAGGCTTACTGCAACGGTGCGGCAAAGCCGTAACGAAAAGACTTGTCGTCCAAAGCCAGCATGCGGGTACGGTCTTGCTAATTGCACACCGAGGGCAATCAGCGTGGTGGTCCAACCTGATCCAAAGTTCGCCTGATCAGTCGTTCCTCCGGCGGCTTACCATTAACAAACGCGAAGACGTGATAGTGGTTTCGCAGCTCCCTGAGCGCTTCGATTCGACCTGCGTCTCGCATGCGCGCCAGTGCAGCCATAACAAAATCCTGCTCGGCGGCACTCATGAAACGATAGAACACATCAAAAGCGAGTCCGGTGGTGTGCGGTGGCACATCGACCGATGTCGCGTTGCGGTTCGTTTCCCGAAGTTCAGCCTGGTATTCATCCGGCCTGATAAGCGACGTGATGGGCAATGGTCTACCAAACTTGTTCTGATAAACCTGGGCCAGTTCCTCCAGTACCTTGAAAGCGGCTGGACGCAGGTAACTCAGTAACTTGACCTTGAGTTCCTTGCGCGCACCAGGATCGTTGAGATCGTATGCCCTTCCACCAAAGTCTTTTGCAAACGCGGCAAGTTTTTCGTACTTGCTAAAAAGCGCCTGGCGCGATTTCGCACTGCCATAAAAAGAAGTCAGCAGTTGTTTCCTGCTCAGGACTTCATTCAACTGAGTCCGATTCTCTTTCAACTGTGAATCGAGCTTCTGACGCGTCTCCGTTTCACGCCGTGGTGTCTGTTGTCGCTGTCGAATCAGATTCTTGTTCGTTTCCGTTAATGTCTTTTCTGACTCCCCGATCAGATCAAGTTCCTTCTTTAGTTCCGCTTCGTTTGCATAAAGCGTGACACTTTTACCTGATGACTTGTCGTAGTGAGTGAAGGGACCATCTGTGGCCATCATGCCGACACCGTAGAGAATGTAGTGCTTTCCCAGGGGCGAGAGTTCGACGAGTTCACCCTGCCCGATCAAGTCAAGCAGTTCTACAAAGTCTGCTGGTGTTTTTAGCCGATGCTGACGAGATTCGGCCAACTGCGTTCCTAGAAACCGGCGTGAATCAGTGTAGTGCTTAAGCTGCGTCGGCACTTCGACTTTCGCAGCGCGCCCCATCGGCTCGCCGCGATCCTGTTCGACTTTTAAAGCGGCCTCCTTCCACGGATCAACGATCGCTTCTGGAGCGGTGACCGGCGATAACATCAGACTGTCGGTTTTAGGACGGCAGGAAGAGAAGAAAAGAGATACAAAGAGAATGGACAGAATTACAGAAGTGATTCCGGTTCTGGATGATATTCCCCAAATCGACATAACCTAAGTGCCCCGCTCACTGCGTCATGAGCGGGGCCAGAAATTTAAAGTGCGGTGGCAAGCGCAGCGCGACACCGCTTTGGATACGGTACTTCTGACTCGTCGTTAATCCAAAGCGGTGTCGCGCTGCGCTTTGCCTCCGCACTCCAAAGTTATAAACCGAGTTCTTCGTCAACCAGTGTTTCAACACGTGGCAATGTCTCAGTAACGCCACAAATTTCAAAATCCTCCGTAGCGCTGGCCGCCCGAGCACCAGTGGCCTCACCGCTTCCGCGGTATATTCGACCTTCAAACAGTCCGTCTTCACGCATGTAAATCTCAGCGCGGCGTGGTCCGTTACGCTTCTCTTCAACTAAGAACATCTGGTTTACCTCCTTATGCGGGTCAGCGTTCCGTATTGTGAACAGTTGCTCGACACGTTGTGCGTGGACGTATACCATGCCCTGAATCAAGCTATGAACATGTCGTTCCGCATCGTGAACAGTTTCTATTCAAACCTTTGCAGCCAGCGATTTCATCACCCAGTTTGCTAGTAGTTTGGAGTCTCCAACGGTGATACAAAGGTTGGCGTGTTCCAGATTGTGAACAGATGGTTTAACTAAAAAGTAGAGCGAATATGCGGATTACCAAGCTAAATGAGAAAGGAAAGGGTCGAGAGCAAGTCACATCGGTGGAAAGAGCTCTGTCGATTCTTGAGCTGTTGGCCAGTCGACACCAGGGGCTCAGCACTTCGGAGATTAGCCGTTTCGCAAAGGTGCCGAAGAGTTCAACGAGCTATTTGCTCAGGACCCTGGTCAATCGCGGATATGTTCATCGCGACATCGAGACTGGACAGCACACGCTGGGAATTCGAGTTTTGAGTCTTGGTGGCCAGGCGATGCAGGGCATGGCGTTGAGAGAAGTCGCGTTACCTCACTTGCGACATCTGGTCGAGCAGACGCGTTTGGGTGCTCATCTCGCCGTACTGGACCACGGTGATGCGGTCTATCTCGAGCGACTTGAATCGCCGGGATTCATCAAGATGGACATATGGAATGGGCGGCGGGTGGCACCTCAGGCTACCGCTGTGGGTAAAGCGCTTATCTGCAATCTGGAGAAACAAGAGGTGCAGGAGATCGTAGCCCGGCATCGGATCAACCCTGCTTCGTCAAAGACGATCATGACTGTTCCGCGGCTCATCACTGAACTCAACGCCACCCGACAGCGAGGCTTTGCGATTGACGATGAAGAGCATGCGGTCGGAGTTCGTTGTGTTGCAGCCCCGGTCTTTGCGGCAAGTGGCGAGATAGTGGCGGCAATCGGTGTAAGTGGCACCGTCAGTCAGATCTCGGATACGCAGTTGACTGCGGTGGGAAATATCGTTCGCGCTGCTTCATTGAAACTCTCGGCGCAATTGGGAAGTAGGAGAAGTCGATCGTGATCGAGTTGTCAGTTTAGGTGTTTGTGCTGTGGTCTTTGGGTTTTGCTCCTTGGTCTTGGGTCTTGGTCTTGGGTTTTTGGTCGGCCCTTGGCTCTTGGGTCTCAGTCAACCAGTGAAGTTCAGTGTTTTGACTTGGACTCGCTGCGAGCACCAACCCCAAGTCAAACACCAGGAGCCAAGCCCAAAAACCCAAGACCAAAGACCAAAGACCCAAGACCCAACGCGCCCAAACTTAAACATTCAGGATCACCTTGGCAATCGTGAAATAGATAATCAGACCCGTTGCATCCACCAGTGTTGTGATTAGTGGAGCTGAGAGCACCGCGGGATCGACTCCAAAACGTTCCGCGACGATCGGGATCAGTGACCCAACTGTTGTGGACCAGACACAGATCGCCAACATCGTAACGGCCACCGTTGCCGCCAGTGCCAAAGGCGCACTCCAAAGCAATGCTTGTCCAAACGCAATTGTTCCGACCATCAAGCCAACCACCAATCCGGTAGTCGCTTCTCTTAACATCACCCGCCACGCCTGTTTCACTCCCACTTCACCGAGGGCAAGACTGCGAATTACAGTCATTACAGTTTGTGCGCCGGCATTGCCCCCGGTTCCGATCAGCAAGGGAATGAAGAAAGCAAGCGCGACCACAGCCGCGAGTTCGTCTTCAAAACGATGGAGTACCGCGCTTGTGAGTGTGCCTGCCACGAACAGCAGTAGCAGCCAGCCAATGCGATTTCGCACCACCCTGAGGATCGGGTTATCAAAGTAGGGCTTATCAAGTGCGCCCGGCTCAACCGCCGCCATACGGAGAATGTCTTCAGTCTGCTCCTCAATAAAAACGTCGATCACATCGTCAACCGTAACGAATCCAACAACACGTCCCTCCTGTTCAAGTACCGGCACCGCCAACAAGTTGTACTTACCGATCTTCTTTGCAACCAACTCTTGATCATCGAGTGCGTTGACTGTCACAGGCTTCCGGCGCATCACCTCTTTCAAAGGTTGCTCGATCTCAGCCATCACCAGATCACGTAGCGAAACTGCGCCTTGAAGTCCGCCCGTCTCCTTTTCCACCACGTAACAAGCGTAGATCGACTCTTTCTCGCGCGCGACGGAACGTATGTGCTTGAATGCCTGGCCCACTGTCATCGAACCATCAAGTTGCACGAACTCCGTGGTCATGATTCCACCGGCCGTATGAGGGGGATACTGAAGCAACTCTTCCAACTCGGTCCGAATGTCCGCGCTGAGCTTTGGCAAGATTCGATGCCGCTCGTGCAGGCCCATTCGCTGGATCACGTCTGTGCGCTCGTCCGCAGACAGTCCGGAAAGAATTTCCGCGCTGCGTTCAGGCTCCAGCTCTTCAATGATCGCGGCGCGCCGTCGCATCGTTGGTTGGTCGAAGAGATCAATAGCGCGCTGGACGGGCAACATCGAAACGACTGTGGCGGCCTCTGCGAGTGTAAGTTGGTTCAACAGCTCCGCGAGGTCCGCCACATCGAGATCGGAAACCTGCGCACCGATGCCGACCATACTCTCGTCGAGACGCAAGTGGATCCTCTCCAGCAATTCCTTCAGGTCCTTTGCCGGCATGAATCTGCCTCCGCTTAAGAGGGATGGGAGAACGTTTGGCTATTTAGCGATTGAGAATTAGGACTCGGATGCCGCGTGATTGTATGCGCGTCTTCACGCAAATAACTATTCGAAAAACTGGGTATCATCAATTTGTAAAGGCGGCCCTCCCCGTGCGAATGAGAATCCAATCATTTGCTAGCCCAAATTGGTTTTGAACAGTTTTTCGAGAATCTCACAACTCAACCGGCACAGGTCGTGACTACCTTGCCTTCGAGACGGTCTCCCTAAACCCTTATTTGCTTTGGAGGCTCGTGATGTTTAAGTATCGATCAAGTTTCAGACGTTGCGCCTTTAGTCTGCTGATCACAGTCCTCTGCTTATGGTCCATCTCACCGGTGGTCAACAAGGGCGAGGCGAAGCAAGCTGTACCAGGTCAGTCCGGAACTCCACTCAGATTCCAACTAGATGCGAGCCAAAGTAAATTCATAGCTCGGGCACTGCGTGGTGGCCTACTCTGGTTCAAGGGCCATGAGCATCTCGTAGCTGCTCGGAACTTCCGAGGGACGGCAGAGATTACTCCCGACAAAATCAGTCCAGCGTCCCTCGAGCTAACGGTAGACGCCAACTCGCTTGAAGAAACCAGTGATGAATTCACGCCTCAACAAAAACAGATCATCAATAAAGAGTTGCGCGATATCGTGCTCGAGCCGGCCAAGTATCCCGAGATAGTTTTTAAGAGCACCGATGTCCAGGGAAAACTCAGCGCCCCGGGTCAGTACGATCTAAAAATCGCCGGGAACCTGACGTTGCATGGCGTGACTCGTCGCATTGTAATTCCGACAAAAGTGACCCTCACGAATGACACTCTGAGGGCCATCGGCGAGTTCTCGATCGATCGAGGTGATTTCAAAGTAAAAGCGACGTCCGCGTTTCACGGGCTGGTGAGAGTGAGGGACAAAGTAAAGTTCGCTTTTGATATTGTGGGCCGAAGAAGCTGACTTTTTTGACCCGGACTTCCTCCATCCCATTTCGTGCTTGTGGGGTAGCACATCGTTTAATCCTCAGGTACTGCGTTACGTCTCTCGCAACTTAAGCTTCAAAAACACCCATAAATCGGCACGTCGCTGTTGCGGCATAAGTTGGCACGACCGTTGCCAATGTAGCTAGCGTTGACATCGTCGCCGCAGTCACAGAGTCATAAAGGCGACCGCAATTTTTGCCGGCGGGAACTTCATCGCCGCAGGACATCGGCAGCCCTCGGGCCGCCGATCCGGAGGGGGCCCGCTTGCGAAGGGGAGAGCGCAAGCGGGCTTCCCAAAGATTTAGTCGCCCCTGTCATAACGTAAGTAGGCGACTAACAGAAAACCCGCCGCGAAGGGGAGAGCGCGGCGGGTTTTTCTATTTTGCAATTGGAGATGATCGAGAAGTGTTAACGCTTTGCGACCTCGTCCTGCTTCAATCTCAAGCGTGCAAATTCGGCATTTAGATAGACCACCCGTCCAGCAACTATGGTCGCGACTGCCGCCCCTTTGAATCGACGCTTATCAAACGGAGTGTTGCGGCTTTTCGATCGCGACCGAGAAACGTCGAAGGTCCAATCCATCTCGGGATCGAGAATCGTGACATCTCCGAAGGCGTCTTTCCGGAGAGTGCCGCGGTCCTTAAGATCAAATATTTGAGCCGGTCTGGTTGAACAAAGCTCGACCAGGCGTTCCAGCGAGATAACACCTTGATGGACCAGCTCAAAGGTGAGTCCGATGGCTGTTTCCAAACCGACGATTCCAAAGGGCGCCTGATCAAATTCGAGCGCCTTCTCGTCAGCATGATGGGGAGCATGATCCGTGGCAATCGCGTCGACAGTTCCATCGCGAAGCCCTTCGCGAAGAGCACCGATATGCTCGGCACTTCTGAGCGGTGGATTCATCTTCGTGTTGGTGTCGTATTCCTGCACTGCTTCGTCTGGCAAAGTCCAATGATGCGGAGCGACTTCACACGTAACATTTAATCCCAACTCGCGAGCCCTTCTGACTGCGTCGAGCGTGCCTCGGGTTGAAACATGGGCCAGATGGATCTTCGCGCCAGTTTGCTTGGCGAGAACACAGTCGCGTATGGCATCAACCTCTTCCGCAGAGGCCGGTATACCTTTTAATCCCAGAATCAGTGACCACTTTCCTTCGTGCATTGCCCCGCCCGCACTCAGCGATAGATCCTGACAGTGATCAACGATAGTGAGACCAAAACCGTGAGCGTATTCCATCGCGCGGCGCATCATGCCCGCGCTTGGAATAGGTCGGCCATCGTCAGACACAGCGACGATACCTGCGTCCTTCATCTCACCCATCTCAGCCAACTCTTTTCCAGCACTGCCTTTGGTGACTGCGCCGACAGGGAAGACGTTGGCAAGCTGCGCTCGCTGTCCCTGCTCAATTATGAAACGTGTGACAGCAGGATTGTCATTTACGGGATCGGTGTTAGGCATCGCGCAGACACTGGTCCAACCACCAGCCACCGCCGCAGCCGCGCCGGTAGCGATAGTCTCTTTGTACTCCTGACCCGGCTCGCGCAGATGAACGTGCATGTCAATGAAACCGGGAGCAACGATCAAGCCGGTAGCGTCGAAGACTTCAGCATCCTCAGGCTTTGGCTCACCACGGTCCATGATGCCCACTACACGACCTTCTTCGATCAGCAGGTTCTTACCCGCGTTGACCCCAGTGGCTGGATCGATCACATAACCATTTGCGACCAACAGTTTCATTTCCTGCTTCCCTTGCCCTGCTTCCTTCCGTTTCTTTTTGGTTGTGTTTCAGTTTCTGGCGTGGGATGCGTCCCGCCCGCCAAAAGATAGAGTACAGCCATGCGAACAGCCAGTCCGTTAGTTACTTGATCAAGAATAAGAGACTTTCCCCCGTCGGCGATTTCGGAAGAGATCTCGATCCCTCGATTAATTGGACCAGGATGCATAACAATCGCGTCGCTCGCCGCTCGATCAAGGTGGTCCAGGTGCAAGCCATAGTGAATCGCGTACTCGCGCATTGAGGGAAAGAAGGCGGCATCCTGTCTTTCACGTTGGATCCTCAGAACCATGATCACATCGGCGCCTTCCACGGCTTCATCAACCGTCGCGTCGATCTGCAAGCCTTGTTCGACTAATTCCGCAAACTCTGCCGGCACGAGAGTACCTGGTCCGGCGACCCTCACATTCGCTCCCAGCTTAGTCAGCAAATAGATGTTGGAGCGAGCGACACGCGAATGGAGGATGTCTCCGATGATGGCAACGTTTAGACCTTCAATTCGTCCTTTGTACTCGCGGATCGTCAACGCATCGAGCAGTGCTTGCGTCGGATGTTCATGCGAGCCATCGCCGGCGTTGACGATTGGCGCGTTGCACATGCGAGCCAGATGTTGCGGAGCTCCCGCCATTGAATGACGCACCACGATGCAGTCCGGCGCCATCGCTTCCAGGTTTCTAGCGGTATCGAGCAAGGTCTCGCCTTTTGCCACGCTGGAAGTAGCGATGCTGATGTTCACTGCATCGGCAGAAAGACGTTTGGCGGCAATCTCGAACGATGTCCGAGTGCGAGTAGACGATTCAAAGAAGAGGTTGATGACAGTGCGACCGCGGAGAGCGGGAACTTTCTTGATCTCGCGCTGAGAGACATCGCGAAAGGTTTCAGCTGTATCGAGTAGGTGAGTGATCTCTCCTGGTTCGAGTTCGCGGATGCCTAGCAGGTGTTTACGATCAAACGTCATTGCTGTTGGTGGTCAGGGTCGGCTTTGCACAAAAAGTCTTTTGGATACGGCTTTGCCGCACCCTTGCGGTACGCCTGCGGCTTACCGTTATTCCAACCTAAATATCAGGCTATGCCTAAACTGTTCCCTCTTTGAAGAATAGCCTCGATCAAAATATCTGAAGGTTCGGTAAGCCGCAGGCTTACCGCAAGGGAGCGGCCGAGCCGGAACTCCAAAAAGGACTCTTTTTGCAAAACGGTCAAGGTCAGTTTCGGATTTGGGACTTTGGACTCCGGGGCTTTGGCCTTTGATTAGTGCCGAGTAATCTGATTTCCAAAGCCAAAGACCAATGGTCGACTATAAAAAAAGCGGCCACGCAGGGCCGCTTATTCTGAAACCGCTTCAGCCGAGGGTCGCTCGACTATTACCACCCCTTCTTCCTCGTCAAATTCTCGCAGCATCACCTTGATAATTTCACTCTTCTTGGTAGGTACCAGCTTTCCGATGTAGTCAGCTTGAATCGGAAGCTCGCGATGCTCCTTGCCGCGATCCACCAGGACTGCCAACTGCACGCGTCGTGGTCGCCCGAAATCGATTAGCTGATCCAACGCGGCCCGGATAGTTCTACCCGTGTAGAGAACGTCATCAATCAGAACAATGCTGCGGTTTTCAATGTCGCCAGGCAATTCAGTTCGATTGACAATCGGCTTCGCGCCAACTGTTGAAAGATCGTCACGATAGAGAGTGATGTCCAACACACCGACCGGTGGTCGATCGCCTTCAAGATCGGCAATCTTGTCTGCCATGCGCTCGGCCAACGGCACACCTCGCCGTCTGATCCCCACCAAATAGAGATCATCAGCACCATGATTTTCTTCGACGATTTCGGACGATAGGCGAGCTAGCGCGCGATTGATGCGCGGGCCATCCATGATGCGAGCCTTCTCTATAAAGTCCATTGAACCGGATACTAACAAGAAGAATCCCGCGTTACAAGTTAACTGTCAAAACCGGTTATGTTGCAACTCGCTTCATCCAACTTGGCCGAAGACAATCGCAGAAAAGTACTGGAAGCGCATTAAAAACGTGTTCTCTCGGGTTTAGAAATATCGCTACAACAATGAACGTGTTGAGTTTCACCTGGCCCCAAAAATATTCCGTAACTAGGAGAACATCGTGGAAATCGAAAAGAACCCTGACGTCGATCCTGAACACGAGATAGAGCGAGAGATTGACCTGAATCTCGTCGCAACTTTTCCCGCCAGCGATCCTCCCTCCTGGACTCTTGGTCACGACCATGATCCGAAGGAGCCGGAGGTTGACCCGTTATCAGATCAATGAACCTCTACCGATAGAAGGGAGATTAGCCATGTCAAAGTTAGCGCTTCTGGTTAGACTCGAGGCCAAACCCGGCAAAGAAGATGAACTTCGCAGCTTTCTCAAGAGCGGCTTGGAGATTGTCGTAGCAGAACCGGCGACCGACGCCTGGTTCGCAATCCAGATGGGACCGAAGACCTTCGGCATCTTTGATACATTTCCGGATGAAGCAGGAAGGCAGGCGCATCTGTCAGGACAGGTTGCCGCAGCTCTGATGGAAAAAGCTCCGGACCTGTTAGCTTCGTCTCCGGTGATTGAAAAGGTGGATATCCTTGCCGCCAAGTTACCGGGCAGACATTCGACAGCAAAGGGTTGAACTCGCGTTAGTTATCATATGCCAAGATTGAGTACACTGGGCGTCGACTGCTGCTAGCCATCGATGCTCTATCACTCACTGCTGCGCCCACTACTCTTTCGTCTCCCTCCGGAGACCGCTCACGAATTGGCACTCAAGTCTTTGCAGGTAGCA
>DATBMP010000056.1:0-5510 GCA_036554845.1 Pyrinomonadaceae bacterium | reverse complement strand
ACGAAAGACACGTCAGGATTCGCACGAAACGCTTCATAAATGTTTTGGACCCAATCCGGCGGCAGAATGAAATCGTCGTCTGTGATCACATACCCCCAACCCCGAACCGCAGCGATCCCGGTATTCAAAGCGTGTGACTTACCTTGTTTTGATTCAAAGATGTATTGCAGGTTCTGATGACCTTTGTTGATGAAACTCTCGACAACTGCTCGCGTCTCATCAGTTGAATTGTTATCAACTACAAGCACTTCATACTTCACCTCTGGTCCAGTCTCCTGCGCGAGCGCACTTTCGAGCAGTTCGCGAAGATCCGCCGCTCGATTGTAAGTACATACCAGCAGCGTGATATCCACAGCCTCGGTACCGATGTTGGATTTAATGGATTCCTGGCTCATGTTCGCGCGCCCCTCGACTGCTTCGGCACATTCAGTGACCGTTTCGCACGCAACAGAAAGCGGTACGTTTTAGGTGTGACCCAGGTCAAGACCCAAAGGACGACGGGCCAGAGAGATTTTCGTAGACGCAAGCTCTCCTGCAACAGACGCCTTGCTTCACGTGTTTCTCCGGCATCGATGAGCAGCCTTGCCGCTTCGGAGTATTTTGGCGACAGGGCTTCCGGCGCAGTAAGAACAGCAATCGCGCCAGCCGGATAAATGTGTGGCGCTGCGGCCATCCGGTCAGTGAACCTGAAGAAGCCACGGAACATGCGCAACTCGTTCTTAGTGGTGTTGTTGCTGTGCGAGCGGTAACGCATTAATGGTCGCTCAACAAAGGCAACTGACGTTATAGCGAAGCAGCGAAGAAAAAAATCAATGTCGTCTACGGGAAAGAGGTCGGTCTGGAAGAGGCCTGCTGAGATCACCAGATCTCGTTTGGCTAGCGTTGAAGAAGGAAGAAAAACATTTTTCTTGATGGTTTCAAAAACTTCCTGGTCCATGGTCGGCCGGTGACTGATGTCTGCCGCTACGAAATTCCTTTTGAGCCGATCAAACCCACTTTCGGGAAGGCTGAAAACCGAAGGGACTCTCGCTTCGCTGCTTCCCTCGTCAACCTCAGAGAAGTCGGTAAACACGAGGCCCGCATCTGGGCAAAGTTGGTGTGCCTGCCATTGCATCTCGATCTTTTCGGGTTTCCAAACATCATCGTGATCCAGAAACGCAATCCATTCCTGCGACGCTGCCTGGATACCTGTATTCCGGGCTGCGGCGGCCCCCTGGTTCTCCTGGCTAATAACTTTCACCCCCATTGCTCGCGCTAAATCTGCTGAGCCGTCCGTTGAACCGTCGTCCACTACCAGAATCTCAGCGACGGAAAGCGTTTGATTCTGCACGCTCCTGATTGCATCGGCAAGAAAGGCCGCGCCGTTGTAGACAGTTATTAAAGCGGTTATGGGGACAGCTTGGCTCATTGATTAACTATCTCGTGCGGATTTGCACAAAAGTCGTCCAATTGCGTGGTCGGCTTTGCCGCATCCCTTGCGGTAAGCCTATGGCTTACCGCGAAGCGCCAACGGTAGTTAGGCTATGCCTGAAATTCGCACTCTTGAGGCCTGGCCTCCGACAAAATTGGTGTAAGCAGGGCGGTAAGCCAAAGGCTTACCGCAAGGGATGCGGCAAGCCGCGACTGCGGAAACCGATTTTTTGTGCAAAGTCATCTCGTGCTGTTCTCTAACTCTTAGTCTCGGCCGAGTGAGAACGTCACGGCTAAGCCGACACGTGATCAACTTCCGTTTCGATCTCATGGTTGTCGACCAACTCACTCGTAATCCCAAAGTATTGTTGCAGGTATTCTGATAACTTCAGAGCAACTGCCTTCCGACTTTGATTCTTCTCATAAAACTCTCGACCACTCCTGGAGAGCTTGCTAAGCAATTCCGGTGACTTCAATAGTCGCGACAAGTTTTCGACGAATGCTCGGGAGTCGTCCGCAATCAGGAGTTGTTCGCCGGGCCGTAGACCGGCAATCCCTCGCGCGCCTACGGAAGTACTCAGCACCGGCAATCCGTAAGCGAACGATTCAATGGTCCGGGTCCGCAATCCAGTGGCATCAGTAGATGCAACTACCTGCACATCACTCTTCCGGTAAAAGGGAACAACATCGCTAACGAATCCATGAAAAGTAACATTGCTGTATTTCCTTGCCAGCTCAAGGATTCTCTTCGTGCGTGGATTCTGATCGTCTACCGTGCCGACCACGTCCATCTCAATTCTTTCGAGCAGACTCTCGGGCATCTGCGGAAACACTTGTTCAAAGAGAAACTCCAAAGAACGATAGCTCGGCAGATGACTCACACTGCCCAGATGCAATATCCGCAAACGATCATCGCGCAACCAACCATCGATTCGCGTTTGACCGTCACCTGGAATGCTCATCGGCAAATACTCGATCTGAGCATTCCATTCCGATCTCAATCGTTCGCGATCAGTGTCTGCGATGCAAAGTATTAAAGGAGCATGACGGGCCACAACGCGCTCGGCTTTTTCCGCAAAGCGAAGCTCGCGCTGTTCAGTCTGGGCAGGCTCGCGGTCTTGTGCTTCACATGCGATTCGCGTCGTCGCCGAAACAACCGCTGACGGAAGATCGTGCAAACTCCAGATGCAACGAATACTTTTCGAGAGCCAGGGAATGACACTCGCCATGTGCTCGCCTTCAAGATGAAACAGAGCGCCCGGCTCGTGTTCGAAACGATTATTGATTTCGCGCTGAATAACGCGATGCAAAGAGTAGTAGTACTGAAACGCGGCTCGATTTGGCATTCCTGCCCGAAAGGATAAGCGACCAATCAGAGTCGGTGACGCAGCGCGCTCAATGATCCTTTTCCATTTGACTGGTGCCAGATCACGACTCGGCTCTGATCCATCCGCTTGCTGAGCCACTTGAATCACATCCACATCGAACCCGAGATCGAGGTAAGCCCGAACGTTCGAATAGAAACGTAGGCTGGCCCCACTGCCCTGCCTTTGAGGCATGGTGTCGAGGAAAATAAAGACGCGTTTTGGGGATTCAGCGGGCAAGAATCCGGCCTCTTTTGCACAGCATACTAGGTGTTAATACGACGAATAGCATTCGGATCCCGGCGGTTCGGGCTTTGTCGGTTGGCGTTAACGCTTGAGGGATTCTAATGGAAATATTCTGAGGATACCTACTTACTTTGCGTCATGCTCCATCGATGGGGCATGTAGAAGTTTCCGTGCATCACTTTGCCGGAATCGACACGCAGCACAGTGGATTTGTAATGATAGTGAATCACTCGACCAGGATTGCCCTCGCTGACATAAACCGAAGTGAAGAATATTCCGGGAAGCACTCCGAGTTCATGAGTTGAAAATTCGATCTTTCCCCGTCCTGGCTTCAACGAAATACTCTCGCCGCTACCATCGGTCGTAAACTCGAAATGCTCCTGCCCGTCAGCAGTAAAAAAGATCACTCCAAAAACTGCATTCTCAACCGGCTCGTGTACTTCAAATTCTACGGTAGCAGTTAAGGGCTCGCCGGTTTCAAACACAGGACGAACCTCACCCGCTGCGTCACGAAACGACAGGGTGCGAATTTCAACTTCTTTGGTTTCTCCTTTTTTGTGTACTTCAACCGATTCGCTCGACAGCGTTGCATCACTCTGGTAAGCGGCAACCACCTGTCTAGCAGGTCCGCTGGTTATCACTTCACCGCGCTTCATCAACAGCACTCGATCGCATAATCGTTCAACCGCACCCAGGTCATGTGAAATGAAAACGATCGTCTTGCCCGAGCGCTTCAGCTCACTGATTCGCTGAATGCATTTCTGTTGAAAGCTGGCGTCACCAACTGCCAGCACTTCGTCCAGCAACAGAATGTCAGGATTGAGATGTGCAGCGATTGAAAACCCGAGACGTACGTACATGCCCGACGAAAATCGCTTGACTGGCGTGTCAATAAACTGTCGCACACCGGCAAACTCTACGATGTCATCCAGCTTGTCCGTGATTTCTCGACGGCTCATGCCGAGAATCGACCCATTCAAATAGATGTTCTCGCGTCCCGTAAGTTCCGGATGAAATCCAGAACCAACTTCAATCAGCGCTGCCAAACGTCCATTGATGACTATCTCGCCGGATGTCGGTGTAGTGATGTTTGAAAGCAATTTAAGAACTGTGCTTTTGCCCGCGCCGTTGTGTCCAATGATTCCTAAAGCTTCACCGCGTTCAACTTCGAAACTGACATCGCGTACCGCCCAGAAATCGGTGGCGCGCGAACGTAGCGCTCGCAGTTTGGTAACAAGCGGGTTTCCGTTCCCATTGGACGGGATTTCTTCCCGAATGCGATACCTTTTCGAAACGTGGTTGAAACTAAGATCAATCGTCATAGTGCTAAATCACATCCGCAATAGTCGCCTCGACGTGTTTGAAGAAGACGTAGGCGATGGGCAACAACACAATCGCAATCAACGCTGAAACGCCAATCGTAGCGAAGTCAGGGGGAACTCCATCGACAACTGTACGGCGAAAACTTTCAACGATGCCCACCATCGGATTCAGTGAATAGAACCAGCGGAATCGTTCCGGAACCGCGCTCAACGGATAAACGACCGGTGTGGCAAACATCCAGAGTTGCAACAGCAGCGGCAGCGCTACTCCAATATCACGGAAACGAACCTGCAGTGCCGAAAAGACCAGAGACATCGACGTTACCAAACATGTCAGAATCAAGACGATCGGGACGGTCCAAAGAACATTCCACGTAACCGCCACCTGGTAATAAACCATCAGCCCAATCAAAACCACCGAGGCGATCAGGAAATCAAACACTGCAGCGATCACATACGTCAGCGGCAAGATTTCGCGAGGGAAGTAGACTTTGGTAACGAGATGAGCATGACTGACCAGGCCGTTCGTCGAATTTATGATTGCCGTTGAAAAGAGTGTCCAAAGGAGCAGTCCGGTGAAAGCAATGATCGGGTACGGTGTGCCTCCCGTGGGGATTCTAGCCACGACTGAAAAGACCAATGTATAGATCAGCATCAGTGACAATGGCTGAAGCACAGCCCAGAGAATTCCCAGCACAGACTGTTTGTAACGAACCTTAATGCGATGCACGCTGAGTGTGTAAAGCAGATCACGGTACTGCCAAAGGACCACGATTCCTCGCAACAGTCCAAGCGGCGAGAAAGATGGAGCGGTAATCCTTCTGACGCGTCGCGGCGCCTCGACAATCTCTCTTTCCCGCTCAAAGGCTTCGGTGTTAACGCTGGGCACTGACATCTTCCGCGGTGGTACTCCTAACTTCTGTCCCTGCTAAGTCTGGGTGAACTTGGTGCTTCCGACATCAGCTTACCTTTATCGACCCAAATAAACGAATACGCGCAAACCGCCTGCTTTTTCACTTATTCAAGCTCGAAAGTGTCCCATAGCCGGCGAAATTCAGCCACTTAATGCTCCTGGCCATGCCTTCATCAAACGTCACTTCAGGCTTGTAATTAAGCATCCTTGACGCCTTGGTGTTGGGAAGTTTGTAGGTCGCCTGCTGAAGGTAGT
>DATBMP010000020.1:0-5522 GCA_036554845.1 Pyrinomonadaceae bacterium | reverse complement strand
AGAGAATCCGAGTTGTTGTTTCGTTAACTTGAAGAATGGACGTCGCGCTGGTGAGCTGGACGAAAAGAAGTGCACATACCAGGCTGAACAGGCAAAAGAGGGAGAGAAGCCATCTGCGGCTCATGGAAGCCTCCTGAAAACTTTTTGTTTTCTGGTGAGACAGTCTTCGAGCCTGGGGAGAAACTCTCAGGTTTCACCGCTGGGTTGAAACGCTTGATTTTTGCTTGATCGATTTCCGGGTCTGGGGAGGAGCTTTTGAAGTTCGTCGCTGTGATGCAGGATTCATCCGGAGGGTTGTTGCAGGCGAACGAAATTTTGGAATAGTGGTCTTGGTGGTGGGAGTCGAATTAGGAGTGCGTGGGGCGATGCGAGCGATGCATCGTCGGCGGGGCAGGCGGAGGCGGAGCCTCTTTTAGTGTTCTCGTTTCCGGTAAGGCAGAGCCTTACCGCAAGGGATGCGGCGAAGCCGCCGCCACAGCCTTACCGCAAGGGATGCGGCGAAGCCGCCGCGACAGCCTTACCGCAAGGGATGTGGCAGGGCCGCGTACCATTCGCAATACTGTGCAACGCTAATGATGACGACTCATTTCATCAGTGCCTGCGCAATCTCCGCGGCTACGCGTGCGTTGTTTTCCAGTAGCGCAATATTAGCCCGCAGTGTTGCACCATCGCTCGAATTCGACATGCGCGACAGCAGAAACGGCGTCAGGTCGCGTCCCGAAACTCCTGTTTCTTCCGCCGCTTTCAATGCTTCGTCCAGAACCTGATCCAACACTTTGGCAAGTACCTCATTTTCCGCAGGCACGGGAACGGTAACGACAAGACTCGTTGGTAGATCTAAATCTCGTTGAGCTCGAAAGACCTTCACTACATCTGCTGGTCCATCGACACGAACATCGACCGGCAAGCCACTTTGCCGCGAATAGAACGCCGGCATCTTGTCACACTGATAACCAACAACCGTGATGCCGTGTGTTTCAAGCCACTCGCGGGTGGCAGGTAAATCAAGCACGATCTTTGCACCAGAACAGATGACAATGATTGGTGTGCGCGTTAGCTCAGGAAGATCGGCGGAAACATCGGGTAACGGTCCCCGATGAACACCGCCGATGCCGCCGGTTGCGAACACTTTGATGCCGGCCCGATGCGCGATCCAGATCGTGCTGGCTACGGTCGTCGCGCCATCCCAACCACGTGCAACGGCAAGCGGAAGGTCGCGTATGCTGATTTTTCGAATGTCGTTGTTTGCAGCAAGCTCACTCAGTTGCTCGTCGTTGAGTCCGACGTTCAGCTTGCCTTCAAGCAGCGCGATCGTTGCTGGAACCGCGCCAGCATCTCTCACAATCTTTTGCAGTCGGTGAGCAATCTCGAGATTCTGTGGTCTGGGCAATCCATGCGCGATGACAGTTGATTCCAACGCAACGACTGGCTGGTTATTGGACAAGGCAGTCTGGACCGTGTCAGATATGGTTAATAACGTGCTGTCAATCATAACGCGTCCAACAAAATCCAAAGCCTAACCCGCTTTCGTTTTTATAGAAGTTGAGGCAAGGAGCGATGCTATGTTCTTGATTCCTTTCTTGTGAATCCTGGAAATCCTGTAATCATGTAGAACTCCTCTGGAGGTGGATTTACAAGGGCCCGCTGCATACACGATTTCAGGATTTTCAGGATTCTTGTTGTGAGTTGAAGAGACCGCAGCTATGAAGTGCTTATGAAGTGGCTTGAACCTCAGCATCCTTCCTCAATAGGAACACCGTTCCGCCGCCTTCTCGTCTCTTCCACGAAATCTGCGCGTCGATCAAACTCGCACGTGCCTGCATGTTTGCCAACCCGCGTCCGTCAGATCTTTGAACCTGTTCCGGATCAAACTCGATTCCGTCATCCTCGATCTGCATTACAAAGTCGCCGGCTTCCGAAGTCTGTACAAACATCTCCACCCGTTTCGGCGCCGCATGCCGGCAGATGTTGTTCACTGCCTCTTGTGCGATTCGATAGATCTGCATCTGCACGTTCGCGGGAAGATTCGTGCGCTCATCGAACGATTCATCACAATGAAACTCATACTCAAACTTTCTCTCTGGCGGCGCGAGTTGAACCGCATGCGACAAAGAAAACTCCAGCGCGGCAGCGAAGCCCACGTTCTGCAACACCGACGGACTCAAGTCTTCGCAGATACGTCTTACTTCCTGCGAGATCGATTCGATCTCGTTACGGAAAATCCCGGCAGCACCCTTGCCAACCTCACCTGAACCGCCGTTTGGCGGCAATTGATCGCTGAGCAGTAGCAGGTGCCTCAGGTCTGCAAGAGTTTGATCGTGCAGATCTCGCGCGATGCGACGGCGTTCACGTTCGGCTTCGTTTGCCAGGTCAAGTCGAGCTCCAGCCAGTTCGCGGTTCGCATGGACCAACGCAGCACTTGTTGCGACGATCCGTCGTCTCTCAAGTAACGCCCAAAGCAAAGCCAATAAGGTCAGCGCTAGCAGGATTGCTAATGCAGTCGAGGTCCAGGGAAACGGTGCCTTGGCTATGTTGAAGCCAAACGACAGTGGTTCCGAAGGCACCAGGTCTTTCGTGAAAGCGCGCGCTGTCACGCGATAATTGCCGGGCTGCAACCCCTCCATTGCAAACTGCGACTCGCGCGACAACCGTTGCCTGATTACTTTTCCGGCGCTGTCCGTCAACACGAATGCATATTGAAACTGGTCAGGAAATGTACGACTGCTAATTGCTCCCACATCAAGTAGCAGGCTGTTTTGCGGATACTCGAGATTCAAACCCGCACTCAACTCCGCCGCTTGATGAACGCGTTTACTGAGAATCCGCGTAGCAAAGATGGTAGGAACAGCTTTGCCAGGTTTGTAGCGGACCACTCCTCGGTTGGTGCCAATCAGGATCGCATCGTCGTTCGTTTGAGGCGCGACCGCGAAGGCATTTTGCGACGGCAAGCCCTGTTCGGCATCAAGCTGTGAAACAACAACGCCGACATCCTTATCGAGTGAGATCTTTAATAGCCCGGCGCCACTTGTCGCACACCAGACAGCGATGCGGCCTTCGTCCTTACTCGCTGCGATTGCACGTGCGTCCTGGCCAATAGGCGTTGTCGTGCATTCGCTGTTCGCGAGGCAGTAATAAACTCCGCGTCCGGTGGCAAACCACAATGTACCGTCCGGCGTTCGTGTGATGCCGCGTACCGCAGTCTCCTTCAAATGCGAAAGAGCAGGATCGGCACTCACGTTTTGTCCGTCGAAATACAAAACTCCATCCTTAACCGTGCCAACTATTAATCGCGAATCACCGTCGGCAAAGATGCCGATCACTTCTGTGGGCGCGCCCCTGGTCCATACGTTTCGTGGTCGACCATCTTGAAACTGCTCGATGCCGCGACCAAAGCTGGCTGCGAAAATGCTGCCGCGAAAACTCGTGAGACCACGAATACTTCCAATCGCGTCCACGTTGCCCGCAGCAGATCCAACTCGTGTAAATGCCATCGTTTCAGGCACTACGTCTTTCAACTTTCGCTGGCTAATGTAGAGTCCGCTGGCTGAACCAACAACTAAATTTCCCGATGTATCTTCAGCGAGTGCGTAGATGATGTTGCGCGCCAGTTCGCTAACCACATTCCAGCCTTCCGCCTCTCGATCGTAGACATAGAGACCCCGGTTGGTCCCCACAAACAGTCGTCCCGTCAAAGATTGAAATACCGTGCGTACGAAATTACTTTCCGCGCTTGAACCAATCATCTCGACTCTTGGAGCGTTTGGATCGAACCGCGAAACCCCTCGATCGGTTCCAAACCAAACCACACCTTCTCGATCGGCGAAGATGGCGTACACGCGATCTGACCTCAGGCCTCCAGCCGTGCCGTCGAACGTAAGGCGTTGAACCTCGTCACCAGAAAAACGAAAGACTCCGCGCCCGTCCGTTCCAACAAAGACGTCGTCACCAATCGGTTGAATTGCCACTACTGGGCCAGTGGGCGCGATGTTGCGTTGAACCTCATCGTAACTGCCTGAGTAAACGGCTGGTTCCTCTTTTCGCGAGCGGGCTCCAACCCAAACCTGACCTTTGCTATCCACGGCCAGGGCACGGACAAAGAAACCGGCCCGCTTCATTTCGGTTTCCGTCGCTGCGCCGTTCTTGATTCGCAACACACCTCGGCTAAGTGAGCCCGCGTACAGTTCACCATTTAAGAAAAGAAGACTGGTGATATTCAGTGGTCCAGGGTTGTCTTGATCAGCACTTTCAAGAGGGGTGGTCAGTAAGTTATGGGTTTCGATCGATCCGTCACTTCGCCGACGACATTCAAAAATGTCTCCGTGTTCGGTAGACAAGAACAGGTGGCCGGGTTCAGCCGTTACAATGGCACTGATTGGTTTGCCGCTGGTTTCGCGAACGATCTCCAAACGGTTTCCGATCATGCGCGCTGCGCCTGAATCTGTGCCGATCCAAAGAGTTCCCGCGTCATCAGTTTTAAGCGAGAGGATGCGAGTACCAACAGCTGCAAGATCTTTGATGACCTGTGTTCGGCGACCGTCGAACTTCGCCAGACCACCTTCCGTGCCAAACCACATCGTGCCATCGGTGTCTTGAGCGATGGCCCGCACACGATCTGAAGGCAGACCGTGAAACAGAGTGACTGCGCCCCACTGATGCAGACCAGTTACGGGAGTTGGCGAAGGTGATGGCGATGGCGAGGGCGAAGGACTGGGTGATGGTGAAGTTTGAGGTAGTGCGTTCGGGTCCTGTGCCGAGAAGGGTGACGAATGAAGGAGACCAACACCGAAAAGCAGGATCAAGACCGCTAGTAATAGATACGATGAACGAGTCCTGGCGTTCATTGACCCTTCACACCTTTTCTCCGCGTCTGCGTATCTCGGTGTCACCGCGTTTTCCAGAGTTTTCTCGCTTCTGCTCTTCCAAAAACCTCTTACGATCCTTATCCAACCACGATTCAAGATCTGCAGCAGCCTTTTCGAGTTCGTCGTTATTTAACAGACCACGTCGCAACGCTTCACAGAAAGCGCGCGTGCGAATGTTGTAGGCGAGTTTGTCGTACGCTTCATTCTCGGTGCCTTCAGCGATTGAAACAAAAAGCTTCTCGTAAAGAGTCGCCAGGCGACTTTCAACTCCACGCAGACTCAACGAACATTTGCGTGCGATGGTCCAATTAGATAAACCGAGCGCCAGGTAATAAAGCGCTTCGGCTTCGAACTCAGTCAACAATGGTCGCTTGAAAGAGTCCTTGAACGCTGGATCGATCATGTCGGCGCCGTCTTCCAGCACCGAGGCAACGAAACGAAGAAAGCGTGATTCGGGATTGTTCTTATGAATGAAACCGTAGGCGGGAGGTGGATCGACTGACTTGACGATCTTGCGGATCTCGTTGATGTAAATCTCGTGCGGAAACTGGGTCCAGAAGATTATTCGTGCCGAAGGAAACTCGCGCCAGATGGCCCGAGCGGCTTTCACTCCCGAAAGCTTTGGCATTTGGATGTCGAGAATGCTGACTTCGGGTTTGT
>DATBMP010000223.1:0-7563 GCA_036554845.1 Pyrinomonadaceae bacterium | reverse complement strand
GTTTGTGCCAGGGCACTGGTTGAAAAGATGGACGTATTCCCTTTTCGAAGCCGACTTCGAGCGCCAAACCAGTTTCCAGCGGCCGCGTTTTCAAACTGTTGAGCGTTTGTATTAACCGAGAGCGTTACGAGGAGTAATGGTAGGAAGAATTTGCGACGCATTTTGTCGAGCCCACCGGGTTAACTAACTGCGTTGAGAGTTTTGCTGCACGCTTTCCGCTAGTCGTTTGGCATCGGGCAGGGCTTCGAGCGCGCGCAACACTTGCGGATCACTATCAAACAAGACTCGCGCTCCAGCGTCGTTTGAAAATGCTGCCGTGACGATCTCTTCTCGCAAGCGGAGCTTTACGAAATCCAGGTCTTCATCGATCTGGGCAACAGTCAGATGCGACTCGGTATCAGTGCGGACGAAATTGCGGAAAGCCTCCAGGACCTTATCGTTGATCGGATAGTCGCTCGCCTTCGGGTTCTTTCCATACTGCACCTTCTCGACCTTGTAACTCTCCAAACCCGCAATCTTGCCGGCTGCAAGTACGCGCGTGAACTGAAACGCAGCTTCAGCAATTCGGCTTCGCAGCGGTGTGAAGTTCAACGGCTTCACCTCTATGTCTGGAGTGATTCCGCCACCTCCGTAAAAGACTCGTCCTGCTGCCGTCTTTACCGCGGGCCCAGTCTGTGGCATGGGTGTGGGAGAAGCATGGACCAGGGGCGAATTTGGATCCTGCACCCCCGGAGACGCCGTAGGTTGAGCATCTTGTCTTGTGTAGTAATCGTAGAGAGAACCACTCGAATAATCGCGTTGTAGCGAACGACCGTAAGGAGTGTAGTAACGCGCAGTCGTTAATGTCAGGCCAGTGTTGAACGGCAAAGGAAACACTTTTTGGACCAGGCCTTTGCCGAAACTTGTCTCGCCTACAACCAGACCACGTCCATGATCCTGGATCGCTCCGGCGACGATCTCTGACGCGGAAGCTGAACCGCGATTAATGAGAACGACAAGCGGTACGTCTTCTGGATCGGATCCGTTCGATTTATAGACCATGGGCTCGCTGTATTCAGTGCGGCCCTTAACCGAAACTACCACTTTTCCGCGCGGTAGAAATTCACTAGAGACATCAATCGCCTGCGTAAGAAGACCGCCGGGATTGTTCCTCAGATCGAGAATCAACTGGCGCATGCCTTGCGACTTTAACTTCTTAATCGCTTCGCGCAACTCCTCGTCACTGGTCTGCTGAAAACCACCAGTCAATCCGATATATCCAGTCCCTGGACGCACCATGTAAGCATTGCGAATTGAGGGTAAAGGAACGGAATCGCGAACGATGGTGAAATAGAGCGGTGCTTCTGAATCAGCTCTCTCGATCTTGATTTCGACGGGTTCACCGCGACCACCGCGAACGTTCTTGGAAACCTGCTCGCTGGACCACTCGCGCGCATCTTTGCCGTCTACTTCAACAATGCGATCGCCATAACGCAAACCGAGGCGCGCCGCCGGAGTGCCTTCAACCGCGGATTGAATATAGACGCCATCGCGATGCTGGACGATCGTCACACCGATTCCATAAAAGCGTGAATCCTGATCTTCCTTCAACTTTTTGAATTCGTTGTAAGGGAAGTACATCGAGTGAGGATCGAGCGTGGATAGCATCCCTTGAATCGCGGCTTGGGTGGCTTTTTCGTAATCGATCTCGCCGGCGTAGTTTGAAGCAATCTCAGAAACGGCGTTGTTGTAGTCTTTTTCGATCTCTTCTGCCTGAGCGTAGACGTTGGTGTTGTTAGAAGCGTTCGAACGCCGGAACTTTCGCGAGCGACCGATGCCGCCACCGACTAGAGCAGCAATCAAAATCACTGCTGAGGCAAAAATGATAAAACGTCGGTTCATTACTTCAATGCGAAAACTTTGGAGAGCGGTGACAAGCGCTTCGCGATACCTGGTTATTGCCGATTGTTGACTGTCAATTGCCGACTTGTCTTTATCCTCAACGGTTGCGGTGTACGTTTTGTGGTTTGCAAAAATCAGAGTGAATCAGCAAATCATCAATCAACAATTGGCAATCGGCAATGTCTTGTTTGCCACTGCACTCCAAAGAGTTGCGGCATAAAATATAGCATAGGGAGCATAGTTGTTCCGAAAGGCTGCTGACCAGTCGCTATGGTATATTGCAGAAACACTCAATGTCCGCATCTCTTTCAGTAATCGTTCCAGCCTATAACGAAGCTGAGCGACTCGGTAAGTCGCTCCGAACCATACTCAGCTACCTTGACAAACGCCCAGTTGATACCGAGTTGATAGTGGTTGACGACGGGTCGACCGATGACACTGCTGAAACTGCGCGCGCAATACTCGCCGACTCAGGCAACGTTCGAACTTCGGTAATCAGTTACCACTCCAATCTGGGAAAAGGCCGGGCAGTAAGATTGGGACTGCTTGCTTCGCGCAGCGAGATTGCTCTTTTTTCTGACGCAGATCTCTCGACGCCAATCAGCGAAGCGCCAAAGTTAACGGACCCCATTCAACGAGGCGAGGTTGACGTTACATTTGGATCTCGAGCACTCGATCGCCGTCTGATCGGTGTGCATCAACCATGGCGGCGTGAGCAGGGCGGTCGTGTTTTCAACCTGATAGTCAGGCTCGCCACTGGCCTGCCGTTTTGGGATACCCAATGTGGGTTCAAAGCATTCCGAATGAGTGTCTGTCGTCCTCTGATCGAAGGAGCGACGATTGATCGGTTCGGCTTTGATGTTGAGTTGCTTTATCTCGCTTACCGCGCCGGCCTCAGGTTGCGTGAAGTTCCGGTCCGTTGGAATCATAATGCCGGAAGTAAAGTTAACGTGCTCAACGACAGTTTTAGGATGCTGAGCGAAGTGGGAATTATCAGACAGCAGGCACGTCGCGGTGTTTATGACCATGCGATCAAGGCTGTTCATGAGTCAGTGAATGACGATTGACTGTTGTCGATTGTCGATTTGGTCGTGTGTAAGAGTTTAGACAATGGCAATCGTCATCAACAATTGTCAATCCTATTATTAAGCCTGTGAGGACCTTATGAGCGCTCGACTAAACGTCAACATCGATCACGTGGCAACGGTCCGGCAGGCTCGACGCGCGCCTGAACCAAGCGTAATTGCGGCGGCAATGGTCTGTGAGTTGGCCGGTGCTGATGGAATCACCGTACATCTCCGCGGCGACAGGCGTCACATTCAGGATCATGACGTTCGAACCCTGCGCGAGTGCGTGACGACCTATTTGAATCTCGAGATGGCCGCGACGGAAGAGATGCTGAAGGTCGCACTGGTAACACGACCCGATGCTGTTTCACTCGTAGCTGAAAACCCGAACGAGATCACGACTGAAGGCGGGCTTGACGTGAAAGGAAACGTCGCAATCATTCGAGCTGCTGTTAGCCGATTACGAGAGGCCGACATTCTCGCCAGCCTCTTTATCGACCCTGACCCTCAACAGATCGAGATCGCCCACGAGATCGGAGCGCAACAGGTGGAACTTTGTACGGCTGTGTATGCGGAAGCCACTCTTGGTGCGAAAGGTATTCACGGTGAAGGTTCGTTGAATGCCCGCCAGGAACTGCGACGCTTGCGGAAAGCTGCAACGCTTGCAACGCAGTATGGTCTACACGTGGCGGCTGGACATGGATTGACTTACAGAAATGTCGGGGCAGTGGCAGAGATCTCTGAAGTTACCGAATTCAACATCGGGCACAACATTGTCTCGCGATCGGTATTTGTGGGTTTGGAAAAAGCGGTGCGGGAGATGCGTGAGGCGATAAGAATCGGCTCAATGCGCGCCTCGAAATAATTTGTAGGGAAGGTTATTGCCGATTGCCGATTGCCGATTGCCGATTGTTTGTCGACAAGATAACGCGAGTGTTCTTCAGTAAAGCCTCGGCAAATACAATTTTGCAATCGACAATCGACAGTGACTCACCTGCCGGCGCCGGTTGCCAGTTGCAGACGCACGATAGATCGCTCAAGTTTCGCGCGCGCAACCTCGAAATCTTCTTCGGTTCCAGTCCACGCGCTCAACTGCTTCTCAACATGTTCACGTGCCAGTCGCGCCCGAGCAGCGTCGATCTCTTCGGGGCGCTCGGCAACTTCCGCCAACACCGAAACCTGATCCTCTCGCACTTCCACAAAACCCCCAGACACGTGCAACTGTGAAGTGGTACCGCCCCGTACAAATGTAAGTACTCCTGTCTGCAATTGTGAAATCAGAGGCGTGTGACCGGGAAGTATCCCCAGTTCGCCACCCAAGCCGGGGACGGTCACCATGTCCACTGATTCGCTGAGCACGCGACGCTCCGGGGTTACTACTTCTAGTTGGAGTTGTTGGGCCATATCGTCAAGTACTTGTCGGTGCTACTGCGCGATCGACGCACCTTTCTTCACTGCTTCTTCAATGGTTCCCACCATGTAGAAGGCCTGCTCAGGCAGGTCGTCATGGACGCCATCCACAATCTCGCGGAAACCTTTGATTGTGTCCTCGAGTTTGACGTACTTGCCTTCCAAACCGGTGAACTGAGCCGCCACAAAGAACGGTTGCGAGAAGAAACGCTGGATCTTGCGCGCACGAGAAACGATCAGCTTGTCTTCGTCTGACAGCTCGTCCAAACCGAGAATGGCGATGATGTCCTGGAGGTCCTTGTAACGCTGAAGCACACGTTTCACATCCTGGGCCGTGTTGTAGTGCTCCTCACCAATGATTCGTGGATCAAGAATGCGCGAAGACGATGCGAGTGGATCGACTGCGGGGTAGATTCCCAACTCTACAATTTGACGAGAGAGCGCGGTTACAGCATCAAGGTGAGCAAAGGTCGTCGCTGGTGCTGGGTCCGTGTAGTCGTCGGCCGGCACATACACAGCTTGTATAGAGGTGATCGATCCGGTCTTGGTAGACGTGATGCGCTCCTGCATCTCGCCCATCTCTGTTGCCAGGTTCGGCTGATAACCTACCGCTGAAGGCATACGACCGAGAAGTGCTGACACTTCCGAACCGGCCTGCGTAAAGCGGAAGATGTTGTCGATAAAGAGCAGTACGTCGAGACCCTTGTCACGGAAGTATTCGGCAACTGTAAGTCCGGACAGCGCGACGCGAAGTCGAGCACCCGGCGGTTCGGTCATCTGACCGTAGATCAGCGCCACCTTCGATTGCTCGATGGCCTTCATATCGACCTTGGTCATATCAAACTCACCAGTGTCGTGAAGGTGCTTATTGAAGGTCTCCCCAAACTGAATAACCTGCGATTCAACCATCTCGCGGAGAAGGTCGTTGCCTTCACGTGTCCGTTCGCCGACGCCCGCGAAGACCGAGAAACCGGAACGAGCTTTCGCGATGTTGTTGATCAACTCCATCACAATGACGGTCTTGCCTACTCCGGCGCCGCCGAACAGACCGATCTTACCGCCGCGGACGAAGGGCTGAATCAGATCGATTACCTTGATTCCGGTTTCAAACATCTGAAGTTCGGTCGATTGCTCTTCGAAACTGGGCGCGTGACGGTGAATCGGATATCGCTCGGTATGTCTGACGTCGCCGAGATTGTCTACAGGTTGGCCGATGACATTCAGGACGCGACCAAGCGTTCCCTCGCCGACAGGCATAGTGATGGGGCCGCCCGTGTCGATTGCCTTCATGCCACGGACCATGCCGTCAGTTGGCGTCATCGAAACTGTGCGCACACGACCTTCACCCAGGTGCTGTTGTACTTCCGCGATCACATCGACCCGAGTTGGCACGTCGAAGCCTTCTGAAACAATGCGTAGTGCTTGATAAATTGGTGGAAGATAATTCTCGTCAAACTCAACGTCCACAACCGGGCCAATGATCTGCACTACTCGGCCGGTCTGGCCGTTGCTGCTGGCGTTTTGACTAGGCATAGCCATACGTCTTTGAACTCCTATTCAAGCCTATTGAGGCTGATGAAAACTGGCTGGATAAAAAGCTCGACAAGATAACATACGGATTAAATGAGCAGCAAATCAGCAACTTGAACGGAGATAATGGATGTTTTTAGGAGAGGCTGACTTCCGAATGACGGGAAAAAGGGCGGAATTGCGGGAGACCTCTAACCGTAGAAGTTCAGATATGCGGCCTATTTCCCATGATCGCGCGATGAATCGGTGAAATCTCTATCGGAGAGCCGCTTTGCACAAAAAGTCCTCTTTGGAGTTCCGGCTCGGCCGCACCCTTGCGGTAAGCCTGCGGCTTACCGAACCTTCATATATTTTGATCGAGGCTATGCCTCAAAGATGGAACAGTCCAGGCATAGGCTGATATTTAGGTTGGAATAACGCTACGCCGCAGGCTTACCGCAAGGGTGCGGCCGAGCCGTACCCAAAAGATTTTTTGGGCAAAACCTCGGAGAGCTGGTAGACAAATAGTGGATTCAGATTTTGTTAGAGGAAAAGGGTCGCGAGTAGGTTCGCGATCAGTTCGATAGGTGTTCACATCCGCAGTGTTCAGTCATTCAGCAAGCATTCGAGTCCATCAAGACTCTTGATCGCAGTCTCTAATCCTCCTCTGGATCGATGCGAATTTTCATGCGCTGCAAGATCTGCACGTCTTCATCGGTTAGTTCCAAAGCGGCATCACCGTCTGCTTCAGCGTCTGCGTGCGGTCTGAGACCGATCTCGAGTCGCAGAGTGAGTTCCATTTCATAACCTGCATCTCGCAACCGCTCGATGGCTTCGGCAACCTTCGGTGAATTCTCTACCGACTCGTTAATGGCAGTGCCAATCTCGCGAACGATCTCTTTTGCGTCGTCATCAATGTCCAAAACAGAAGATGCCTTCAGTGCTGCGGATTTCTTGATCGTGAATCATGCTACGCCAGCAAGTGGGGAGGGTCAACCGACTTCATCTTTGAGTTGGGCTGGTTGAGATCCATTCAAGGCGTCATGAGGGGTGCCGTTAATACTCCAGAGTTTGCAGCTTCAAAGAAGAGTCTCCTCAGAACTTGGATTCACGTGAATTACGAACGGCAAGCGCGTGGCATCCTTTCAATCAACAATCGACTTTTCAGTAGCCGCAAAACGTGATGGTCCACGGAGCAAGCCCGTGGCATCCGCGGTTCGACAGCGACTGAACACTCAAATCAACTGCTTGAAATAGCAGTGATCGTCAACTATGCTGCCCACACCGGCCGTTAACAAGAAACAGCGTTTCGAAACGCAGCACGTCGGCCCACTAACTCTGGTCACGGCCGAGGGATTCAAAGGACTGAGCTTACCCATGTACAAGACGATCGGGATTTTGACTGGTGGCGGCGATGCTCCAGGGCTGAACGCAGTCATTCGCGCCGTGGTGAAAACCGCGGCTGGCGAATTCGGAACATGCGTGGTCGGAATAGAAGACGGGTTCGAAGGGCTCTTGGGTGAAACAAAAACACGTCACCTCATCCCATCCGATGTACGCGGCCTACTGCCTCGAGGTGGAACAATCCTCGGAACGCGAAATCGCGGACGCTTCGTCGAACGTTCCGAAGAGGGTGAGACGAAACCTGACGCCGTCTATCAGGAGGCAATGTCAAACCTCCACAAACTCGGAATTG
>DATBMP010000562.1:0-6502 GCA_036554845.1 Pyrinomonadaceae bacterium | reverse complement strand
GAACATCGTTCCGTTGCCGACAATCGATCCGGATCCTGATGGCCGCCGGTTTGTTGGTGTCAACATCGATGGTGTCCCGCGGCGAGGTTTTCCAACACCGAGCGGACGGCTTGAGTTCTATTCGCGCACACTGGTCGATTGGGGTTGGCGCGAGTTTGCTGTTCCGACTTACATCCGCAGTCACGTGCATCCTGAAAACCTGGCCCATGATCAGACAGTGCTGATCTCAACTTTCAGACTCGCAGTGCAGATCCATACGCGCAGTGCCAATTCAAAATGGCTCAACGAGATCGCGCACACGAATCCGCTCTGGATACACCCTTCGTTTGCAGAACGCATCGGTGTCGGTACGGGCGACCTGGTGCGTGTCGAGACGGAGATTGGGCATTTCGTCGTTCGTGCCTGGGTCACAGAGGGCATTCGTCCCGATGTCGTTGCGTGTAGCCATCACATGGGTCGTTGGAAGACGCACGAACAAGGTGAGCGGCAGATGATGGCGACCGTAACGTTGGACCACCACGAAACCGAGTGGGAGTTAAAGCGCGAAAGCGGCGCTGCACCATTCGAGTCAAGTGATCCTGACACATTGCGCATCTGGTGGAACGATGTTGGCGTGCATCAGAACTTAACTTTTCCCGTACATCCTGATCCGATTTCGGGAATGCATTGCTGGCATCAGGCAGTTAGGGTTGTAAAAGCTAAGCCCGAGGACCAATATGGTGACATCTCAGTCGATACAAAGAGGTCGCGCGAGGTGTACAACCGTTGGCTGGCGATGACGCGTCCAGCGGACAAATTCTCGCCAGATGGCACGCGGCGGCCTTATTGGATGCTCCGGCCATTGAAGCCGGCGAGAGAGTTTTATAGATTGACGATTGTAGAGTGACGATTGACGATTTTGCGGTGTCGGATTGTTCGATTGCCTTGGGAGAAGGTCTTTGGTCTACGTTCAAGGGCGATAGTCCAATCCGGCGTTTGAAGTTATGATTCTGCACCGTATAAATTCGTGGTCACCACTTCGGATGCTAGGTGAAAATTAGAAATTCGCCAACGCACAAATCGACAATCGCAGATCGTCAATAGGCCCCGTCTATGTTCAGAGGCACGACTCCAATCAACGTTTGAACTTATGATTCTGGAACGTTATAAATTCGTGGTCACCTGATCTGATGTGAGCTGAAATCTGAATTCGCCAACGCACAAATCGACAATCGACAATCGCAAATCGTCAATAACATATGTATTTCAAACAGTTCTATCTCGGATGTCTGGCGCATGCGTCTTATCTCATCGGTTCCGATGGTGAGGCGGCGGTCATTGATCCGCAGCGAGACGTGGGCCAATACGTTGACGAGGCTCACGACAACGGTCTTCAGATCAAGTATGTGATCGAAACACATCTCCACGCGGACTTTGTCAGTGGTCACCGTGAACTCGCCGAACGTACTGGAGCAGAGATCGTATTTGGCGAGAAAGCCGCTGCGAAGTTTCCCCATCGAGCCGTTCGCGATGGTGATGAGGTCAAGCTCGGCAAAGTGATCTTGAAATTTATCGAGACTCCGGGACACACACCAGAAAGCGTTTCGGTATTGGTTATCGATACCGAAGTCTCTCCGGAACCGCAGAAGGTCCTCACCGGCGACACCTTGTTTATTGGAGACGTGGGACGTCCTGATCTTGCGGGGGGAGCCGGTTATACACCGCAACAGATGGCGTCGCTTCTCTACGACAGTCTGCATGACAAGCTGTTGAAACTTCCTGATAGCACTGAGGTCTACCCGGCACATGGCGCGGGATCGATGTGCGGTAGGAATATTTCAAAAGAGACTTCTTCGACGATCGGCGAGCAGAAGAAATTCAACTACGCGCTCAAGCCGATGTCGAAAGAGGATTTTGTGCGACTGATGACCACCGACTTGCCCGAGGCGCCGAAGTACTTTTCGCAGGATGCCGAGATTAATCGTACGGGTGCCGGAGCTTTGGAATCGATGAATCGCCCCGACGCGTTAACTCCGGTTGAAGTTGCCCGACTCGCCAGTACCGGACACACGGTACTCGATGTCAGATCTGCAGCGGAGTTCGGAGCGGGACATGTTCCGGGCGCTCTAAACATTGGTCTCGGCGGCCAGTTCGCGATGTGGGCGGGGTCGTTGATTCCGCTGACAACTCCGCTGGTCCTTGTTACGGATTCGGAAGAGCAGGTTGATGAGGCGACTATGCGACTGGCGCGCGTAGGTATCGAAAGTGTCAAAGGATATTTGGGCGGGGGCATGCTTGCCTGGCATGAAGCGGGGCTCACTGCGTCCAAGGTTTCGCAGATTTCAGTTGACGATCTCAGTACTCTGCTTGAAGAAGAGAGCTCTCTTCAGGTGATAGATGTGCGAAGACCCCCCGAATACAGCAGTGGTCATGTGCCTCGCGCTATCAGCGCGCCGCTGGCAATCCTCAAAGAGCGAATCCCTTCTCTTGATTTCGATCTAAAGAAACCCACTGCGGTGATTTGCGCGGGCGGTTATCGCTCGAGTGCTGCCACCAGCATTCTTGCGCAACACGGATTCACCGACCTTCGTAATGTTACTGGAGGAACCAGCGCATGGATCAACGCCGGGTTTGGAGTTGAAGGCATGGAGAAGAAGTTAGAGACTTCTGGATAATCCGCCCGTGCTCCCAACGAAGTGCCCCCTGGTAACACTGCCTTTCGGAGTACTGCAGAGGTTCTGGTCATCGATCCCTTCACATTCAAACTCTTAATCAGTATTGCGATCGTAGTTATAGCAGCCGTGCACGGATATGGCGCAGCGTGGCTCGCCATCTGGATGCTTTTTCACCCTTACCATGCGGTTAAGTTTTTTGGCGTGACGATCTGGCCGCAGGGAATGATTCCGCGGCATCGTGAGCGATTGGCCCAATCGATCGGTAATGCCGTGGGCAATGAGCTGGTTTCGCAAGAGACCGTTTTCAATGCTCTCTTTGAAACGAGTTTCTTTCAACGCAAGGTCGAAGATTTTGTGGCAGCGTATACCAGCGATCTTCTGTCTACTCGTTACCCTTCATTCATCGATGCGCTTCCTGCCAGCGCTCGCGCACCGATTCTCGACACCATCTCTTCACTTCAATATCGATTAGCTGACCACATCGCTGCCATGCTGAAGAGTGAAGAGACGGCAATGGCGATCGGGAGATTTATTGACAGTCGGGTTGATGAACTACTGTCTCGGAGGATTGAAGAGACGGTCACTCCCGAAACGTTCGAACACATTCTCGGCTTTATTGAGAACCGCTTCAGTCGCATCGTGAGCGACGAAACGTTCGAACGAAAGGTGCGTGATTTTGTTTCTGAGCGGCTCGACGATCTCGCACGAAGCAGTGCGACTTTGGCCGAAACGTTTACGCCTGAGACCGTAGCGTTCATCAAAGGCCGTGTGGATCAACAGGTA
This sequence comes from Pyrinomonadaceae bacterium, assembly GCA_036554845.1. GTDB lineage: Bacteria > Acidobacteriota > Blastocatellia > Pyrinomonadales > Pyrinomonadaceae > PSRF01. The sequence continues at coordinate 3,065 of DATBMP010000562.1, read as the reverse complement.
CCGCCGATCGTCCACCATCTTGCTGACATAGCAACAAGTCAGAACACGCGAAAACAGATCGGCGCTTTGATTAAGCATGAGGTTGACGATTACTACCAACAACTCTCGCTCTTAAAAAAGATCTTCATTTCCCGTGAACGGATTCACCGCGAGGTAGATGAGCTGGTCAACAAGACGCTGCCGACTCGAGTTGAGGAATATCTTCGTGGCCCAGCCTTTGAACAAGAAGCGGAGGCGTTTCTCAATTCAACGATCGACAAGGTGTTGGAAAGGCCTCTGAACGAGCTCGTGGGCCAACTCGAGCCGGAGAAGCTTGGGATGATGAAGGGCCAGGTTGCTGACAGCTTGCTGGAGTTTATTCAGAGTGCAGAGTTGGCAAAATCCGTAAGTGCCTATGCGACTGACGCGCTTGAAAGACTCGGGCCCCAAACCATCGAGAATGTGATGCAACATGCGAATCCCGAATCCGTTGAGCGAGTCAAATCTTTCCTAACCAGGAGCTTGTTGTCCTTGCTCGTGCGCGATGAGACCGCACGCACGATCAATGCGATTCTGAGTACTCAGATTGAAAGGTTGTTAGTGGCTCCAATTGGACGACTAGGCGACCATCTTTCAGAGCAGTCAGTAAACCGCGCAAGCACAGCTTTGGTCGAACGAATCACCGGAGCGGCTCGCGAACGACTGCCATCAGCTATCGCGGAATTCGATGTGGGCGGGTTGGTGCGAAAGAAAGTGTCCGACTATCCCACGGAGAAGTTAGAAGCCTTGGTGTTATCGGTAGCGCAACATCATCTGAAGACGATTGAACTGTTTGGGGCGATTATTGGGTTTTTTATTGGAGTGGGACAGGCGATCTATTTTTGGATTACCTATGATCTCTAATTTCGATAAGGTCTATCTCGGTCGAGAAGTTAAGTTTACGGGAACATGCTCGGCGTCAGACCCGTTTTCTTTATAACAACTCACCCGGAAAGGAACACGGCCATGTATTGCTCAACCTGCGGCAGTCCGATAACGCAAGGACTCAGCTTCTGCAATCGATGCGGCGCCAATTTGCGTGACCGATCCCAGGCATTGGGAAGCGCAACTACGGCTGCCTTCCTCACCGCAATCACCGTTATCGCGATAGCTGGATTAGGAATCATGTTTGGCGGTTCCCTGGTCCTGAGGAAAGAGGCGGCATTGGGTGGGGAGATCATCGGGTCATTCATGTTGATGACTTTTTTGCTGGTGTTGGTTATCGAATGGCTTCTTTGCAGACAGCTCTCCCGGTTGACGAACAAATCCGAACAATCATCATTGCCTCCCGCTGTGTCCCGCACACCTCCCGAGCTTTACCCCGCACAACAACGCGCCCTGGCTGAACCACATCAGAGTGTCACCGACAACACAACTCGCACTTTAGAATACGCGCCCCATGAACCCTTGCGTCGTTAAGTGAATTGGTCGTTGGTTCGAAAGGAGATGAAAGTGAACACCAAGCATCTATTACCGATTTTGGTTCTGGTCCTGATCGTAGTGTTCCCAACTGCGTGTCGTTATCACGGAGGACCAGACGTAAAGGGTTCGGGAGTAAGGCAGACTCAGAAACGTGATGTACCTGCGTTCACTTCGATATCAAGTGAAGGGGCGTTCAACATCGAAGTGGTTTGTCAGAAAGAGCAGTCGCTGGAGATCGAGGCTGACGATAATATTCTGCCGCTTATCACCACCGAGGTTCGAGGCAACGTTCTCCATATCAAACCGACCCAGAACTACTCGATGGAGGACAGCATCGTGGTGAAGATCACGGTCCCGAATCTGGAAGGCATCGACGCGTCCGGAGCAGGCAAGTTTGAAGTCACGGGAATGAAGAACGATAAATTTGCGCTCGATGTTAGCGGCGCTCCTGTAATTAATGTCTCGGGTGAAACCAAGTCGCTGACGATTGAGGCAAACGGTGCGGGAAAAATCGACGCGCATAACTTACGCGCGACGGAAGCAGACGTTGAAACAAATGGAGTTTCGACAGTGGAACTTCACGCAACTGATCGACTTGATGTGACGATCTCAGGACCATCGCATGTGATCTATGAGGGAAATCCTGACGTGAATGAAACGATCAACGGTCCGGGAAAACTTGAGAAGCGAGAATCGGAGGGCGCATAGTTAGTTGCATGTGAATAAAGTTTTATGTTGACATTAACACTCGGGTGAATAACTATTTCTTCATTCTCGAAAGGAGCTTACTTCCCCAATGACATATGTAGTGGTCGAGCTATGCGTTGACTGCAAATACACAGATTGTGCCGCGGTGTGTCCCGTTGAAGCATTTCACGAATTACCAGATCGTCTTTACATTAATGCCGACACTTGTATTGATTGTGATGCATGCGTTCCTGAGTGTCCGGTAGAAGCAATCTTTGCCGATACAAACGTACCTGAAAACTACGCGCACTGGACACAGATCAATATCGACGAAGCTCCGAAGTATCCGGTGATCAGTCAGAAGATTCCCGCCCTTCATGGTCCAAACTGTTCCGGACCAGAAGAATAGTTAGACACACCACAACGCGAATCGTCGCGAGGCGGGCTCACTGAAGCCCGCCTCGTCGTGTTTATTCCGCGCCTGTAGATGGACTATTGGTGGCTGACTTCACTGCGACTGCCTCGGGATGCTGATATCGTTCCAAGCTGTCGGTGTCGTATTCGCTGGTGTGATTGCAGACTGGGCAGGTCCATTTGTAGATGGCTTTGATATTCGACTTTCCGTGGGAGAGGTCATGGAAAAGAGAAAGGCGTTTTTTGCAGTTCACACAGGTGATTAGAAAGTACCACTCTCCCGGCAAGAACTCGGACAGGGTAGACATGGGGGATGCTCCGTTAATCTCTGTGGGATGGGAAATTCCAGGCCGGGGCAGATATAGCACGGGTCCAGAGGCGAAGCAACAATTTTGGTTTTCTGGACGAAGGGCCAGTGGTTTTTGGGGTTTGGGCCAAAGACCAAGACCAAACCCAACATCGAACACCGAACACCAGCACAGCCAGACTAGTCTGTCCTTTATCGACACGTTCTGCCTTGCTAG
>DATBMP010000556.1:0-6435 GCA_036554845.1 Pyrinomonadaceae bacterium | reverse complement strand
AAACCACGCCCCTTTTGTTAAGGTCCTATCGGTCCTATAAGGACCTATACGCCCTATCACCAACTAAACTCCTGCCCGGCCACAACATACTTCAACACGAACTTCGTTGGCGAATCGGGGACCTGGTGCGTCTTGGAATATTCCTTGTAGCTGTCGGTAGTCATCCATTTATGTAGCCACCAGCAGTTCTCGGGATCAGCTTTGAAGAACTCCTCATTCGTGACGGGATTGATGAGTGTGAAGCTCATATCTTTTTTATGCTCGTGATCTGGCCACCACATTCCAGGTTGCCAGCTTCGGTAGTAGAGACCCACCTCAGCGCCGATACCTCCTGGCAAGCCCGGCATATATTTTGGACAGTAACCTTTCCAAAGTTGAATCACGACATCACGGCCATCAATCTTTAAATCAATGACCTCCGTGTCATAACCGGGCCAGTGCATCAACGCATTGCACGGAAACCCAACTAGCAGCTCTTCGGGAGGCGCACTGTTAAATTCGTAGTTCATGAGGAAGCTCCTTTAGACAGGATTGAGTAGGATGTGTTGGCCCAATAGGACCAGGACTTTGATGACCCTTGCGATCCAGAACCGATTATAGGTCCTACCTGTCCTATTGGACCTATCAACAGGTCAGCTGACCAATCCAGTAAGCCAGGTCGCAAAATCCAGCCATGCCTGTGTACCACCGATCGCCAATCGCAATGGTTGCGAAGCGATGATCAGCAAAGCTCCGAACAACGTCGCGCGATGAATTTTCCCGAACGCAACCAGGTCATACACGACACACGGCAAAATAAAGAGATCAGCAAAGCCAAAAAAGGCCAGTGGACCAGTCTGCATGAGCGCGAAGGGCAACCTGGCTACAGCGGCAGGTAGCATTGCAATGGTCGCCAGCAGGATCAACCGCTTGTGCATGTCCGGCCTGCGTCGATAGTAGAAAGCTGCGCCAGCGAGGATCGAAAAGACCACCATGTCTCCCAGTGGGACAACCAGAAACACTAATCCGCCGGGGATCGTGGTCATACCATGTGCCGTGCGAATGATCGCGGTCGAGATTCCGACCGTCACCAGCAGAGCCGCCAGCACCATCCCGGCAATGCCCAAACGGCGATGAACACGGGTACGATTCGCTGCCACCAATGTCGTCTGTGTAATGAACAACAATATCCAGGATGAAAAGACCAAACCATGCAGATGAAGAAGAGGCGTAAGAGGCGGTGCAAGACTCGGTGAAAACATTGGTCGCAAGTAATACGTCCGAGCGAATCCTGCAAAAACCGTAATGCCTACTGCGGCGGCCATGCTGCTATAGAAGAGTCGTTCACGTTGCTTACTCGATAAACCTGTCGGGAGTGTTGCGATGTTACTCGCAACGATTGCTGGTTTCATCGATCTGTCTCCTTTGAGTTGGCGTCTGGGTAAACGGATCAGGAGTGGCCCACAACCTCGTAATGGACCACTCGAGGTTCGAACTCGAGAAGAAAGTCATTGTCCTCGGGATAGTATTTGGCGCGTTCGAGATCGTCGCCAGCAAAGCCTCGAATCGCTTCCAGGCTGTCCCAGAAAGTAAGTGTTATGAAGTGCGTAATGTCGCCTTCTTCACGCTCAAGGATGTGAACGCTGACATTCCCCTGGACACTGCGATAGTCCGGAATTGCTTTCTGATTTACAAAGTCACGGTAAGCGCGAGCTTTGTTAGTCGGAACTCGTCCATGCCACATGCGAACTACCACTGCTCCTCCTTCGCAGTCACTACTGCAAAGAGATCATCTTGGTTCCCTGGATCCTCTCAACAGCAAAGCAGCCCACACACAAAGCGCCGCCGTAATGATCGTCACAACCACAAAGAACGGTTCCGTTACCAAATGCCGTTCATGGCTAAACACGCGCCAGATATGAGCAATTGTCAGCAGACCAAATAGCACGCCCGTGATCACAACGTAAGCTCTCATAATCCACCTCGCTCGAATCTTCAAATACTTTTTTGAAAGTACACACTCAGCGGATCCACCTTGTACTCACCAAATGGAGCGCGACGTTCGAATCCAAAAGCATCGTACAAACCAATCGCCTCTGTCTGGTAGATTCCGGTCTCCAGGCGCAACATGTTCACGTCTCGCTCCCTCGCAAACTCTGCCAGTCTGTTTAGGATCGCTTTGCCCAAACCGAGTCCCCGGTGTGACGGGCGAACATACATCCGTTTTACCTCACCGTATCCGTCATACAACTTAATGCCGCCACAACCAGCCAGCTGATCGTTGTAGCTCGCGATAAAGAAATTGACGCCTTCGCGCAGCAGTTTATCGACGCTGTACGCGTGACGACTTTGGGGCGGATAAGGGTGTCGCTGGAGATCCGTATCTAACTCACTAATAAGTTGAACCGCAGCAGGCGAGTCGGGTCGCGTTTCCTCGATCTTTATGGACATATTTGTAGGGCCGGCACTCGGTGGCCGCCCTTCGTTTCGACAAGACCGCTCAATGTTTCAATGAGGCTGCCCATCGCTTCGATAAGACGGTGCTCAATCTCGTACCCAATCTCCAACAAGATCCCGTTGGCTGCAAGCAGTGTCGCGTTCAAACGACCAATATCTTCGTTGCCCATCCCATCGTCTCGGCCGTCAACTTTGGATTGGTAAACTGTGCGTTCTTACCTGCAAAGTCTTCTTCGACTACCCCACGGGCAGTCGCGCAAGCCTTTCAAACATAGATCGGAATCTTTAATCCAATTACTTTCGTCAATGCCTCTTTAAATGGTGGCCATCCTACAGGCGTCACGGAATTTGACACGGCGCTTCTCATCAGGACCGTAGCGTCACCGGCCAACTCGATGCGTACTTCATTACCTGCCTCTTTTAAGGCAGTGGCCCAGACGAAGGGAAAGTTGGCTCGGGTAGGATTCTCTGATCCGACGAGACCAATCAAAAGATACTTCTGAGCCTCGGCAGCGCTCACCTTGGTGACTGCGTCCCCTGGGGCATAACCGAAGACTGCGGCAGCGCATGCATGGGCGCCTTGCTTCAGCAACTCTCTACGTCTTTTCATGAGGTACTCCTTTCTTCGGCTAATTCGATTGAGTGGTGTGTCTTTACTAAAAACTACCTTTGACCGAGATTACCTGCAGTCCTCCATCTACTTCTGTAAGCTGTAAACGGAAGATTAGTACATCGACGTCGAACACTTTTGTACCGGCCGGAAAACCCAGGCAGTGCGCGCGACACATCCACGGCCGCGCATCGAAGAATCCGGAACCCTCGAACAGCGCTTTGTATTGTCTTGAGTTGTGCGGGTTAACCATCACTTCAGTCTTCACTTTCCACTTCTCGCAGTCGCTACCATTCGCCACAGGTAATAGACCGGAATCCCGGCACCAAGGATCCCAAAGTTCACGATAGACGAGAGGGGATGCTCCACAATCGCGTTCACGAATATCCCTACAGTAGCAAGCAGAAAAAACAGAGGCACTAACGGATAGCCGGGTGTGCGAAATGGCCTTTCGAGTTCGGGTCGCCGCCGCCGAAGAATCATTACGCCCAACACGGACAATGCCAGAAAGGGCCACATCCCAAGGATCAATGCCTCAAGCAGTTGCTCGAAATTTCGAAAGGGAAGGTACGCAATAGCCACCAACCCAATTAACAACACCGCTACGTGCGGCGTGCGAAATCTCGTGTGCACCGCCGCCACCGAACGAAAGAAGATTCCGTCTCGGGCCATCGCGTAGAAGACTCGTGGATCCGTCATGAAACCACCGTTGTTCGAGCTTAGAGTCGCCACGACGATCAAAGCGGCTGCCACTGAAGTGCCACTGCGTCCCAGAACACGTGAAGCTACATCTGAGGTCACTAACGATGACCCAGCGATCTCATCAATCGAAAGAACATAGAGATTCGCTAAATTCGTAATCAGGTAGAGCAGGATCACTATACCGACACCAAAACCGAGTGCTCGGGGAAGCGTCTTCCTGGGGTTCTTCGATTCAGCAGCAAGCTGCGGCACCCATTGCCATCCGTCATAAGCAAACATGACGGCGATCAGTGCGATGCCTAATCCTGCCCAACTTGTCGGCGCAACCTGTATCGGTGCAGCGAGAGCACCACCGTTACCAGGATTAATAGCGAAAGCCAAGGCGGCCAAGCCCAAGAGCACTATTACCTTTGCGCTTGTCGCAGCATTCTGGATTGCAGCACCGAAGCGCAGGGACCGGTAATTCGCAACCACTAGAATTGCGAGCGATGCGCCAGCGGTCCAGCGGACCAACGAGTCAGGCATCGGAATCAGTGTCGATAGAGAGGCAGCAAGGATCAACGCGACTGCCGCGTACGATGCAGGGTTGACGATTAGCATTGCCCAACCGAACAGAAACGCAGCGAGTGGACCATAAGTCTCTCGCAGAAAGACATACATTCCGCCAGCGTTTGGAAATGTTGCGGCGAGCTCTGCCAATGAAAGCGCGCCGCAGATCGCAATCAAGCCGCCCAGGACCCAAAGGATCAGAATTGATCCAACAGTCCCAGCCTCATCAGCAACTCCTGCTGGAACACGAAAGATTCCGCTTCCAACTATCGTCCCGACAACAACAGCCGTCGCACTCCATAAACCGAGAGTCCGCGGAAGGCTGTTCTCGGACGGTTTACTTTGGAGCTCTGTGCCGAGCGGAGCCTGGGTTGCTGTGACCATTTAGCTACTGATTCAAGCAGGCCGGATATTCATGTTCAATCGGAAGAAGTTGGTTGGATCATACTTCTTTTTGATCTCCGCCAGCCTCGTAAAGTTTGGTCCATACGCCTGCTTTTGACGGTTCGCCATCTCATCCTGGCCCATCAGATTAGGAAAGGCCTTGTCCAACAGATGCGGACGCAGCGCATCATAAAACGATCGTGTCCACGCCATGTTCTTGGCCGAATCTTCCACGTTGGTCCAACTCGAAAGTATCAGGAGGTCGTAGTGAGCATCCCGGTTGCTGTAGGGCGTGTCAGTTGCGCCGACCCTACTATATGCGCCGTGATAGTTCTCCAGCATCACCATCGTGGTCGGTGATGGCGGGTCAGCGGCGAAACTGACTATAGTTCGCAGGGCTTCATCTCTGAGATCCGCCAGGAAACCCGACTTCCAGTAGTTCAAACGGCCCGACGGGAAGGCATCATCGAACATGGTTTGTAACGTTGTGTAGGGGATCACGCCGACCATGTCTGCCGCAGGTGAGCCAAATTCTCTTAACGGCTTGATCAACTTCTCCCCTTCCTGTGGCGAACCGATGTAGCACGGTACCAGCCCAACCAAACGGTTACCATCCGGGCCAGTCAGAAAACCTGCGTAGACGGACAGTTCGTCCGGCAAACTCGAGATGAAGTCTCGGTAATAACGCAACACATCAAAGGCACGATCCTTTGGATGAAAAACTGGGCCTGCCAATACCTTCTTCAGGGGATGCAGTTGATAGTCGAACGAGGTCGCGATACCAAAGTTGCCGCCACCACCGCGCAACGCCCAGAACAGATCGTTATTATTGTCGCGACTGGCTTTTACTACACGACCGTCGGCAAGCACTAATTCAGCGGACAGTAAGTTATCTGCCGCCAAGCCGTACATCGCGTGCAGCCAACCGACTCCTCCACCGAGAGTCAGTCCTGCGATGCCCGTCGAGCTAACAACTCCTCCCGGAGTGGCTAAACCGAAGTTTTGTGTTTCCTGGTCAAATTCTCTCCAGACGGCTCCTGGTTCGACATATGCTCTTCGTGCGTGAGGATCAACGCTCACACTTTTCATCAGCGAGAAATCAACCACTACACCGCCATCGCAAAGCGCGTTACCTGCGATGTTATGTCCTCCGCCGCGCACGGCGAGCGCCAGGTTATTTGTTCTTGCGAATTCAACTGAAGCAACGACGTCTGAAGTGTTAGCGCAGCGAGCGATCACGGCTGGGTGCTTATCGACCATTCCGTTCCAGATTTGCCGCGCACCATCGTAGGCGGCATCGCTTGGCAGGATCGTCTGACCTTGTAATGCGTTTTTGAAATCCTGGAGAGCTTGCTCCCCGATCTTTGAAGCGACTGACTTATCGGCGCTACTCATTGCATGCTCCTCTTTCTGATTGGTCTAGTGATTTCCGGATCAGCGCCGGGTTTGATTCTGCCGGAAACTTATGCGAGGTGGTTAACGACTTGAGTGGACTGGCTGTAAGAGCAGCTGTCATTGCGGACAACTGCTTCGGTTTAATTGGGGCGAGTTCCTCTCTTACTCGAGCATCATCTGCTGCCATCGCTAACAATTCATCCCGCAAGAATTAGTTAATCTGAGAGCCATATCGATCGCTTTCGTCACGCTGAAAGAAGGCTCAATCAATATTGGGTAGAACAGTGATCTGATCTGGACCAGTATCGGCCTCGCCAACTCCACGTGGTACCAGGAGCACAGCCAGGAACGCTAACGCC
>DATBMP010000554.1:0-5510 GCA_036554845.1 Pyrinomonadaceae bacterium | reverse complement strand
GAGAGATAAATTTGAACGGATGGTCAGCGAGGGTATTTCGGAGGTCGTCTTTAACGGGAACCCGAAGAAGAGACTGCCGCATATCTCGAATATCTCTTTCCGTTTTATCGAAGGCGAGAGTTTGCTGATCAATCTCGACTTGCATGGTGTGGCAGTGTCCACAGGTTCTGCCTGTTCATCGGGAACGTTGGAACCGTCGCCGGTGATCAGAGCCCTGGGCCACGATGATGAGCTTGCACGCGGATCGATTCGCTTCAGTTTTGGCAACGGGAATACAGAAGCTGATCTGAAATATGCATTTGATGTTCTGACGCGCGCGGTGGAAAAGCTTCGACAGCTCTCTCCTTTGAATAAGGTCGCAATTCGCTGACCGCTGGCCTTCTGAGATGTCGCTCAACGAACACATCACGAACCCACGTAACGCAGGAGAACTTCCTGACGCGAACGCGATTGCTGAACGAACCAATCCAGTGTGTGGCGACACGCTGCGACTGTCGCTGTCGCTTCGTGATGGTCGAGTTGAAGTCGCGCGTTTCCTCGCGTATGGGTGCCCGCCAACGATCGCTTGTGGATCGGCGCTAACTGAATTGATTCAAGGGAAGACGATTGATGAAGCGATGGCCCTGACGCGCAGAGACTTGATCAATGAGCTTGGCGGACTGCCATTGAGGAAGCAACACGCAGCGGCGTTGGCGTTAGAGACTTTGCGAGTGGCAATCGAGGCGAGCTGCAGTTCGAATTACGTTTAGTTGGACCACGCGACTAAAGGGTGGAGAAAATTGAGTGCTGCATGTTAGCGGCGGCTTTGCCGCATCCTTGCGGTAATGTTACGCATTACCGAGGTTGCGTGATTTGAAACCTCTGCGCCTGTCCCGGTCGATCAGGCGCGGCCTAATTTACCGTGGCGGAGTGCCAACGGTTCGCGGGCGACTCGAGGGATCGACGTTTCGGGACTGATGAAACTCTGGTCCACAGTACTTCTTCGGTTCAGTCCCGAGCGCAAAGGTTCTTGTCCGCACCACCGGGCACGTTTCTACAGCAATCAATCCCGTGCTCGGATCAACATCCAGGGTAATCGTTCCTTCCAATCGATCACCTTGAGGCGTCGCGGTTACTCGACTTCGCGGCGAAGGTAACGGCGGCGGTGTGGCATCAGGGACCTCCTGCCCTTCCGGAAGCTGTGTATCAACGCCCTCTTCACTCTCAGGCGACGCTTCCTCTTCAGGGTTTTCGGTGACGTTCCCTGGCCCAGTTCCATTAATAAAAAGCTCTGTTCGCTTCTCGGTGTCTTCAGCAGTTGCAAGCTCACCGGTCTTTGTATTGATCTCGACCTGTTGAACACCTTCAGGCATCTGCCAATCACCCTGCCACTCAGGATGCGCGCTCAGCGCGAGCTGCATAAAGTCTGTCCAGATTGGCAACGCTGAATTTGCGCCAGTCAATCCGAGTTGTGATCCATCGTCAAATCCCACCCAAACGACACACACGAGATTTGGGGTGAAGCCGGCAAACCAACCATCGCGCGAAGTCCCTGTCTTTCCGGCCACGTTCGCTTTCAAACCCCGAGCGCGAACCTTAGCCGCAGTACCGCGATTAACAACGTCCTTCATGAACGAAGTCATCACATAAGCAACATCAGGACGAAGAACGTCGTTTCGTTGCGCAGTTGGAGCAGCGATGGTCACACCGTTTCCAGTTGTTATTCGATTGATGGCTACAGGAGACGTGCGCGGTCCAAGATTGGCAAAAGCCGTGTACGCGGACGCCACTTGCAGCGGAGTAGCTTCACTGGTCCCTAACGCCATGGCCGGATAAGCACGAGGTGGTTTCGGAAGTCCCGCTTTGCCAGCGAGATTCATCACTCGCCCGACCGTTACTTCCATTGCCACATCAACTGTGATGACGTTCAGACTATGGACCAGAGCATCACGTAATGTGACTGGTCCATTTGAGTAACTCTCACCAAAATTGCCGGGCGAGTATTCCTGATTATCGAACGTGAAGGTTTTTGGTTCGTCTATAAAAGTTGTTGCCGGAGTAATGACTCTGGGTACGGGGTCGTACGCGGTGTTGAGCGCAGTCGCATAGACGAAGGGTTTGAATACCGAGCCAGGTTGACGATACGCATCAGTGACGCGATTTAATTGACTTTTGGAGTAATCGCGGCCACCTACCATAGCCACAATCTCGCCGGTCTTTGCATTCATTGCAATCAATGCCGCCTGCAATGTTCCCGGTTCAAATCTTCTTGCCTGAACCTTGTCGAGCGCCGCGAGTTGTTTGGTTAGGGCAGCGTAGGCAGCGCGCTGAAGGTCCATGTCGATCGTTGTGTAGATACGCAGGTGCTCAGCCGAACCTGGACCACCGATGATGTCGCCAAGCTGATTCTGAACGTAATCTGCAAAATACGGCGCGTCGGAAATGTCTATTCGACCTTTTACCGGAGCGACCTTCAGCGGCTCTTCTTTCGCGGCAGTAATCTGGTTGGCGGGCAGCGAATTTGTCTCTGCAAGGTTATCGAGGACCTGATTCCGCCGGGCAGTGGCCGTCTTAACGTCATGATAAGGGTTGTATCGGTTTGGACTTCGGATCAGACCAGCAAGAAAAGCAGATTCAGAAACCGTCAGGTGGGTCACGTCCTTATTAAAGTATGCGTCTGCCGCTTCACCAAAACCGTTGATCGAGAAGCCAGCCTGCTGGCCCAAATAAACCTGATTTGCATAAAGCTCGAAGATCTTCTCTTTCGAAAGTCTCGTTTCGAGAATTATCGACATGTAGGCTTCGGCGATTTTTCTGCGCAGCGTTCTTTCGGGCGACAACAAAAGGTTCTTTACCAACTGCTGAGTGATGCTGGAACCGCCCTGTCGAGCAATCGGCGAAGTCGGATCTGCGTCATAACGTCTGACCAACGCGCGCAAGATGCCGCGAATGTTCACACCGTAATGCTCAAAGAACGACCGATCCTCAGTGACGGTGATTGCCTTAATCAAGTGTGGCGGCAGATCGTTAAACCCGACGACTTTTCGTTTTGCTCTTTCTCGGCCCGTCACTGAACTAATCAGCTCCGGCTCGAGCAACACCTGTTCGAGGTTGCCTCTGTCGTGAATTCCGGTAATCGACGAAATGGCCTTCCCGTTTCGTCCAAAGTTAACTTTGACACTATGAAACAACCTTTGACCGTCTACGGTTGAGTTTTCGCTGGGCTCGACGCTGACGGTTGTGCCGGCAACTTGATAACGACCTCTGGCGGAATCGCCTTGCTGACCCTTCTCGACGTAGCCTGCACGCCTTAAGAAGGCGATCAACTCTTCCTCGGAAATGTTCTCGCCCACTCTCAGTTGTTTTGGTGCCGCATAGATTCCCGCCGAACGCGTGAAGACTTCACCGTGCAGAAGGTTATCGATGCGACCCGAGAAGACGGTCCAGTAATAGATGAGTACACCGAGAACTATTGTCCCCAGAAAAACAAGCGGAATGATGACGGGAGCACTAAGAAAACGACGCATGAAGCGACGCCAAAAGCTTGGTTGGAGTTCAGCATATGAAACCACCCTACCTGGTCGTGGTTCCCTGGCAGCACGGCGCGGCCGCGGCGGTTCATACTCTGGCGGGTAACGTACGGGCATAAAGAACTGCAACTACTTGAACGACCCACTCGGTTTCGTTCCGGCGTGACTGTGGCTTGCCGGATCACGGTCAGGCTCGCGCTTTCTTATAATAACGCTTAATTGACACTCTACTCTGTGCGCGATAACGTGAGCCACATTCGGTCCCTCGTAGCTTAGATGCGACCAACCGCACATGAGTCTAACACCATCCGTCCGCTTCATCTCGAATACTATACGCTGCGTCCATTGTTACAGTTGCGATTGTTGTGAACCTTCTATTTATCGTTGGCAGGCTGCAAATTTCCGAGCAGTGGTAGCGATAAGGCAACGATGAAAGCAAATTCTGGAATATGAGAGTACTGGTGACGGGTGGGAGTGGTTATCTGGGGCTTCACGTGCGCCGATTCTTTGACGCCGATGATTTTTCGCGTCGCGCGAATCTCAACCTGTTGCTGCCGAACGATCTTGACTCGGTGGCCAACTATGACGTTGTGATTCATCTCGCCGCACACCTTGATAAAGATCCCTCCGCAGCCGAACTCTGCTTTGAAACCAATTCCGAGGCGACGGCCAATCTGGTCCGACGCATGAAGCCTCGATCCGTGTTGATCTACGCATCGACCAAGGACGTTTACGGAGCAAATGCAAATGCTTATGAGCTCGTGCCCGAGGAGTGTTCTACAGACTACTGCGGTCAATCGGCATTAGAGTGGTCCAAGTTGGTAGGCGAACGATACATCGACTATTACGCGCGGAAACGAAACGTCCGCGCCTGCATTTTCCGCATGTCAACCGTCTACGCTCGACCGTCCGACGGAAACGAGTATGGCTTTGTTACTCACTATGTCGAGTCGGTAAAGCGTGGTTGGCCCATTCAACTTCCTTTGGACGGTCATCCGGTTCGAGACATTCTCCACGTAAACGACCTCTCTCGTGCTTGCCAGGCGTTCATCGACTCGTCACGTTCGTACGGGTTGTATAATCTCGGCGGAGGGAAAGACAACTCAGCAACACTGCGCGAGATCGTTGAGACAATCGGCCGCGAGATTCAACTCGAACCAGTGATTCAAGACGACCAGAACAGGATGCATCCGGTCCCAGTCAACTACGTCTCGGACTTGACTCGGATCCGTGAACAGTTGGGCTGGGAACCCGAGATCGACATCGCAACGGGTCTCAGAAGTTTGCTGTAAAGGGTGGACCATGTCGGAGTTAACACCGCAGAGTCTTCGTCGGATTGTGGTTCGCTCGACCAACTGGGTCGGCGACGCGGTGATGACTATTCCGGCATTGCGTGAGTTGCGCCGCATTCTTCCCGACGCGCACATTACTTTGGCAACGAGATCTTGGGCCAGCGATCTCTTCAGTTCAGCGGGCTTTATTGACGAACTCTTGATCAGCGATCGCAAGGGCACTTTTCAGCAGGCAAAGGAATGGAGAAAACACGGGTTCGATCTGGTTCTGCTTTTTACAAACTCGTTTGCGACTGCATTGATCCCGGCCCTGGCACGCGTGCCAAATCGTATTGGTTATGCGACCGAGCATCGAAGTTTTCTTCTGACAAAAGCTGTGCCCGTGCCTGAATGGCAAAACACTCGGCATGAGGTCTACTACTATCTGAATCTTGTAAAGGCAGTCGGGAAATTGGTTGGGCGGCAAGTGACCACGGAACCGATAGATGGATCAGTCGAGATATCGGAAGCCGCTCACCAACTGGCCAAAACATTACTTGAAGACAGCGGGGTACGGCGCGATCGACCGTTAGTAGCGTTGTGTCCGGGCTCAATCAATAGCAGAGCAAAGAGGTGGGCGGCAGATCGTTACGCTCTGCTGGCCGATCGGATCATGAATGAACTCGATGCGGCCTGTGTTTTGATCGGCTCGGAAGCAGAGTTGGATGTG
>DATBMP010000548.1:0-4102 GCA_036554845.1 Pyrinomonadaceae bacterium | reverse complement strand
TGGAACGACTTCTTGGTTAATTTGCGAGAGATTCGTTCTGTTGTGATGAAAATCGCTCCTTGGAGTGCGGTGGCAAGCGCAGGGCTACACCGCTTTGGATCAAACGTCCAAAGCGATGTCGCGCTCTAGTGATCGGAACGGTAGTAGCTATTGAAGTGCAACGGCATCTAAATCCAAATCGATCCAAAGCGGTGTCGCGCTGCGCTTGCCACCGCACTCCAAGGAGCGATTTTCATCACAACAGAACGAATCTCTCGCAAATTAACCAAGAAGTCGTTCCACGATCGCGTAGCTTGCTTCGAGTGCTTCGGGAAGTTTCTCCGGCTGATTGCCACCGCCTTCAGCCATATCAGGTTTTCCGCCGCCTTTGCCACCAATAAGCGGCGCCAATTCTTTGATCACCTGTCCGGCTGGAACACGCTTCGCCAAGTCGGATGAAGTGCGAACAATCAATGAAGCCTTTCCCTCACCACTGCGACCAAGAACAACAACTCCAGATTTGATACGAGCCAACAGCGTATCTGAAAGTTGTCGCATGCCGGCAGCATCAAGACCGCTGGCCTCACGCGCAACCACCTTTACTCCCGCAACCTCTCGTGACTCGTCTCCATTAGAAGATGCCCCAACAGCTCCAGTCGCAATCTTCATCCGCAACTCATCAGCGTCTCGCCTGGATCGTTTCAACTCTTCCTGAAGCTTCGTGATGACAGCCGGAAGTTCAGTTCGCGAGGTACGCAAGTCCGAAGTGAGTTTATCCACGATGCTTTCGGTCTCTCGGAAGCGTGAAAACGCATCTGCTCCGGTAACGGCTCGAATTCTTCGAACACCCGACGCAATCGACTCGTCGCTAACAATCTTGAAAAGACCAATATCACCGGTTGCGCGTACGTGCGTGCCACCACAGAGCTCTTTTGAGAAGACTGTTTCGGCGCCGGGGATGGAGAGTACCCGGACCTTCTCGCCATACTTTTCGCCAAAAAGGGCCATCGCTCCTGATCGCATCGCCTCTTCAACTGCCATCTCGTTGGTTTCCACAGGCACGTTTCTGAGGATGTGGTAGTTCACCAGATCTTCGATCTCAGCAGTCTCTGACGGTGTCAATGGTTGGTAGTGGGTGTAGTCAAAACGCAGATAACTTGGCGCGACCACTGAACCCGCTTGTTTGACGTGGCTACCCAGGACTTCGCGCAACGCGGCATGCATCAAGTGAGTTGCGGTGTGATTTCTGCGAGTGGCATCACGCTTTTCGACATCGACGATGGCCGAGACTGTCTCGCCGAGGCGCAGTGTTCCTTTCTCCACCTTCACTTTGTGGACGATTAATCCTTGGGCCGGCGAATGGGTATCCAGAACCGTCGCATTAGTCTCTCCAACTGACTCAACGGTCAGACGTCCAACGTCGCCAACCTGACCACCACTCTCTGCATAGAACGGTGTTCTATCAAGGACTACTTCTCCTTCGTCGTCCGCATTAAGCGATTCAACTTCGTCATCATCCTTAATCAACGCAACGATGCGAGCGTCCGTGAGGCTCGTCGCGTCGTAACCACAGAACTGGCTCCGTCCACGCTGCACGGTCCGATTGTGAACGTCCTTTACTGTCTTGCTCGCTTGTGGACCAGCGGTTGCCACCTCGCCACGAAGTTGAATCTCCTTTACAGCGTTATCAAAAGCAGGAAGAAACTCTTCATCCGTAAATGTGAAGCCACGCTCATCAAGGGCCACCCTGATCAAATCTCGAGGCGTACCAAATGTGTCGTACAAACGCGCGAGTTCCTTAAAGTCGGGCAACTTGCCGCCGGTTGAAGAAAACAGCTCGTCCAGCTTGTTCAGTCCCACGGTCAAAGTTGAACCGAATCGTTCCTCTTCCATTCGCACCATGCGTTGAATGAAATCGCGATTGGTTTCCAGTTCCGGAAAGGCCTGGTGCATCAGATCCACGACGAAGTTCGTGACTTCGTTAAAGAACAGACCGCTGAACTCGAGTGTGTGGCGACCTTGATAGATCGCGCGTCGCATGATTTTACGCAACACATAGTTTCGACCTTCATTCCCCGGCAAGATACTGTCGGCAATTGAAAAAGCCGTGGCCCGTGCGTGATCAGCAATCACCCGCATCGCGAATCCTTCCTTGCTATCCGGATCGTACTTGCGACCAGACAACCTGGCTGTGAACTCGATGATCGGGCGGATCAGATCCGTTTCGTAATTCGACTGGACACCTTGCAGAATCACCGCCAACCGTTCCAGCCCAGCGCCGGTATCCACTGAAGGCGCGGGAAGGGGAACGAGTTTGTATTGGCCTGGCCCAGTCTCGACGCGGTTGTATTGCATGAAGACCAGGTTCCAGATCTCCAATGTGTCGTCGCCCGGTCCATTCACTAGTTCGACACGATTGAAATCTGGATCGGAAGGGTTCTCGCCCAGGTAATAACTGATTTCAGAATTTGGACCACATGGCCCAGTCTCACCCATCTGCCAAAAGTTATCCTTGCGACCAAACCGAAGGACGCGCTCCGGACGTCCGCTTACTTCCACCCACAACGCTTCGGCTTCTTCATCGGCAGGAACTTCATCATCGCCACCAAAAACTGTGAACCAGAGTCGCTCGGGATCAAGGCCCAATTTGCCTTCAGCCCGAGGACCGGTAAGAAAATCCCAGGCGTACTCGATTGCGTCACGCTTGAAATAATCACCGAACGAGAAGTTGCCGAGCATTTCGAAGAACGTGTGATGCCGTGCGGTCTTTCCGACTTCTTCGAGATCGTTGTGTTTGCCACCGGCGCGGATACACTTCTGCGACGAACACGCCCGAAGGTAGTCACGCTTCTCTAAACCAAGAAAGACATCCTTGAACTGATTCATTCCTGCGTTGGTGAACAGCAAGGTTGGATCGTTGGCAGGCAACAGCGGAGAGGAGCGAACACGAGTGTGGCCGCGCTCCTCAAAGTACTTCAAAAACGTCTCGCGAATATCGTATCCGGTCATACTTGAATTTGTGGTCTAAGAGTCTCTTTAATACGTCTTTCCAGGCAACTAACTGAGTGTAGCATGCTGAACTTAGGCGGGCGAAACAGGAGGATCAGCGCGCATTTCAGACGTCTTCGAGGTCCGTTTGGGAAACAGCACGGACCTTCTCACTGACCAGATCGAACGGAAATCCCTGGCGCAGCAAGTGATCAAACAGGTTCTTCGCTTCCATGCGATTTTTAGGACGACCACGTAACCGAATTCGTTTCTCAATTGCTCGATCGATCAACTCTTCTTCCGGCGTCTCACCAAAAACCAGATTCAGTGCTTCATCTGCTACTGAGGCATCTATCTTTTTGAAGTTGAGATCGCGCTTCAGACGATTGCGTCCGATCGGTCTCTGTTTCACTCGCAGCGAAGCGTAGCCAAAGGCAAACCTTTCATCGTCCAAATAGCCATACTCTTTCAAACGAGACAGCACTTCTTCCACTAAACTCTCGTTAGCTGACCGTCCCTTCAACAACCGTTCACGTAGCTCAGCAACCGATCTCGGTTTGGCAGCGAGAAGCTTTATCGCCCGTGCAAAGGTCCGCCTGCGGATCTGCTCCGGAGTAAGTTTCTCTAACGCCGATATTCGCGAGTAGCGCGACTGCATGACATTAATTTAATCACAATGACAGACTCCTGACACTGCCGAAACTGCGAGGTAGAAACCGATAGCGACGGCATCGGGTAGAATTGTCACATGGATGGAGTTCTCATCATCGATAAGCCAGCCGGCATCACTTCCCATGATGTTGTTGGGCGTGCGAGACGAATCCTGCGCGAGCGACGAATTGGACACACGGGAACTCTCGATCCTTTCGCGACCGGCGTGCTTGTTCTTCTCATCGGAAACGCCACTCGTCTATCGCAATTCTTGTCCGGCGCTGACAAGGAGTATCAAGCTGTGATTCGGCTCGGGTACTCCACTGACACAGGCGACATTAACGGCACCGCGCTCGAAACCACTCGCGTCACGGAAAGGGAACTCAATTGGTCCAATGATGAAATTAAGACGGCCTTGCAACAGCTTTGCGGTGAAACAACGCAAGTGCCTCCGATGTATTCCGCGAAGAAACACAAGGGCCAA
>DATBMP010000531.1:0-11497 GCA_036554845.1 Pyrinomonadaceae bacterium | reverse complement strand
GTACTTTTAGGTTCAGGCGCATTTTTTGATTTCGGGTTTCGAATTTGGGAATTGGAAATTGGAATTTGGAATTTAAGATCGGAAATCTGATGAGATCTGAGAACTGATTGTCAGCAGTCGTCGATCGTTGGGATCATGGATTTCTCCAGCGATGTTCTTCGTCTCACTTGGTGGATCATTTCGCTGACAAAATCGACAATCGTCAATCGTCCATCGTCCATCGAGTCACCGTTTCACCTCAAGGTCATCGAACGCCACCTCGGCGGTATCACTCGTATAAAACCCCACCAGCCCTCTGCGAAAGTTCTCATTATCCGAAATTCGATTCACATATTGACCATTGATATAGAACGACAACTCGTCGCCCTTAATCCTCACTTCCAACTGATTCGGACTCGTGCCCGAACGAATTACTGACGACCTGGTCCAGGGAATTAAAGCCGTCTGATTACCATTCTTGTGCTTTACGATCTCATACTGCGGATCGTCGCCCGTGTAGATCAACAACGCGTAGTCCTCGAGTTGATTATCTTTCGTCTTTTCACCGTGAACGATCAAACCATAGCCCGACGTTGCGGCCGAGCCATCAACGCTGCGCGCAGTAACCTTAACAGTCGCATCTTGCGTGTTGTACTCATTTGAAGGCGCATACATGACAAGGTACGTCTTCTCCTTGGAACGCATATGGTATTCATCGTCCGCGTACCAAATGTCGCCGAATCTCGAATTGCCCGAGCCCCATTTCTGGTAAGAAAAATCATCCACTACTGAAGAAGGAAGATCGGCTGCGCTGTTCGTGTTGGAAATATTTCCGTTGTTTGAGTTATTGCGATTGGCAATGCGATTGATATTTGTATTCGTGTTCTCGTTGGTAGAACTTCCGATACTGGCGAGCGCAATGAGCATGATCACGAGACCAACTCCAATTACACCGACTACCGCCAATCCACCGAGCACCCACCAAACTGTATTCGACTTCTTCCTCGGAGCTGCCATTGGAGCCGCCATTGAACCAGGGGTCCATTGCGGACGTGGCGCGGACATCTCAGGAACTTGATTCAGCAGAGGAATTGGTTGGTTGTAGATTTCAGTTGCTGGTGGATCACCGGTGTCGCGCGGAGACGGATAGCGAACGGTCGCCTGCGGATCGACTGGAGTAGTAGCGCCCCCAACTAACGGCGTCCCGTCTTCCAGACAAAAGTTGAGTGATAGATCGGTATAAGTTCTATTACAGGAGGGACATCTTTTCATCCGTTTGTTGACTCCGAAGAAATAGGGAGTGTCCAGGTGAACTGAACGCGCTGACAGTGCGTGACCTTCCGAGGTTGCGGCGTCGCTATCGCCACTGATCGAATGGTGAAGACATTATAAGAAAAGGTTGGCTGTGCTCAAGAGCTAATAGGCTTGCCGCATCGTCCGCAGAAGCGAGTTCCCGCCGGATAGCTAGTACTACAACCGCGACAGAAGACCTCCACGGACCGGGGTCTGTTCCAGTCGAGGGTGGCCGCGCCGATCGGTATGCCGCATCTGCCGCAGAATCTAGTCCCTGGTGCATATCGGTGGCTGCAACGGGGACATACGACTTCATCGACGTGGGTCGGAAGAGTGTTATGCGTGGTTGAAGAGATAACCTGGAAAGTCGTGTTGCCGCACTTTCCACAAAATTTTATCCCTTCAGCAAACCGAGAACCGCATCGCATGCAGACAACGACTCCCGGCGCAGGCGTCGTTCCGGTCCTGCTGTCGAGACTTCCACCTTTCGATGGAGTCAGATGTTGACTCGAGATTGCGCTCTTGAACAACGCTTGAATGATCTGCTCTGCTCCATCGGGTCTGACTTCGATGACACGTTCGTCGTCAGTCTCACCAGACTTCGCCACGCGAAGGACATGTTGACCAGGCGGAATCGAACTCAATATCACCCGGCCTGAACGACCTACACTTCCATATCGCTCGTCATCAACGTAAACCTCGGAGCCTGCTGGGGCCATAATCACTACGCGAGCTTCGCTTGCCGGTGCAGTCTCCTCAGACTTTCCGGTTGCCGCCTCAAACTCGTCAAACCACTCGACTGCACTTGCGGGTCTTTGCGTGACCTCTTTAGACAGCGCGCGCATGACTGCCTTCTCAACCTCGGGTGGAAGATCAGAGCGCAACGTGGATAACGGAGGCGGGGGCTCCAGAAGTTTTTGAGCGATCAGCTGCGTAATGTCACCGCTGAAAGGCGGACGGCCTCCCAACATGTGATAGGCAATCGTGCCAAGCGCATAGACGTCGGCGCGTGCATCGAGTTGTGCGCCCGTCTGCATCTGTTCCGGCGCCATGTATTCAGGAGTTCCGATTATTCCACGCGACGCTGGTCCACTGGCAGAAGTAACCTCCGATCGATCCGAATGAACAATCTTCGCGAGACCGAAATCTCCCACCTTCACAAATCCATCCGGTGTGGTGTTCGCCCCTTTCTTACGAGACTGCATGATGAAGATGTTGGCAGGCTTTAAGTCTCGATGGAGGATACCGGCATCGTGTGCTGCATCTACGCCCGCGACGACTTGTCGTAGTAGAAACGCGGTGCGTGTCACGCTCAAGGTTCCTTCACGACGCAGAAGGTGATAGAGCGTTTCGCCATCCACATATTCCATCACCAGGAAGAAGACACCCTCATCACTTTTCCCGAAGTCGGTGACGTCAACCACATTTGGATGTCGAATTGAAGCAGCAGAACGTGCCTCGCGTTCAAAGCGTGCGATGGCCTCACCCTCTTGGAGATCTTCGTCGGTGAGGATGTCGGGGCGAACGGTCTTCACAGCGACGCGGCGAGTGACTAGATTCTCGTCTCGTGCGAGATACACCTGACCCATCGCACCGCGACCCAGTCTTTTTTCCAGAAGATAACGGTTTGCGAGGAGCCGACCACCGGGCAAAGTATGTTTTGTGTTATTCGAATCCTCGGGACAGACAACCACGTCGTCTTCGTAACAGGATTCACAGCGGGGACACTCGCGCATGCTTCAGGGTGGAAGGTGAAAAAGACTAGGTCAGTATTAGCTCGAGGTGAGGATAA
The DNA here is from genome assembly GCA_036554845.1 of Pyrinomonadaceae bacterium. Classification (GTDB taxonomy): domain Bacteria; phylum Acidobacteriota; class Blastocatellia; order Pyrinomonadales; family Pyrinomonadaceae; genus PSRF01. The sequence goes on along the minus strand of DATBMP010000531.1, from coordinate 8,433 downwards.
GGGGTTGATGGGCAGAAATCAACGCGATGAATATCGTGATGTCATTCACACCAGGCTTCAGCCTGCTGAGCAGCAGCAAGTCTACGACCAAGGACGTTTTTAACGGTTTGCATAGCGAAGTTACTGACAACATAGGCACTGTGCCCAGCCGAAATGGAAACCGTTGAAACGGTTATCTGATTCCAGTCCTCATTAGCACCGAGCTGAACCCGGTGTGAATGAGACGTAGGATTTTCAGACTTTTTGGGCAAAGCCCACCAGCCTTGATTCTGGACTCACGCAGCCTTCAAATCCGAACAACAAGCTGAACAACGAGTCGCCGCCACCGGAATGCTCGAGACACAGTACGGACAATCCTTGGTTGTTGCTTCGGCTTCGCGCCTGAATCTGTTGACCGCCTTGACGATGAGGAAGATCACAAAAGCAACAATCAGAAAGGTCACGACGTCGTTGATGAAAGTGCCGTACGCAATAATTGGCAGACCTTTGGCTTTGGCGTCGGCCACCGACGCAGGGTTCTGTCCTGAAAGGTCGATGAACAGATTCGCAAAATCTACCCGTCCTAAAAGTAGACCAATCGGAGGCATGATCACGCCCTCAACCAGGGACGTCACAAGCTTGCCGAAGGCAGCGCCAATCACCACGGCGACTGCCAAATCCAGAACATTTCCCCTCGCAATAAAGTCACGGAATTCTTTGAACATTTGAACGGCTCCTTTGGACCCGATGGTCCATCGATTTGAATTGCTTGTTGGTGGAGGATTACACGCGAGGTCGAGCAGCACTGTACGTTCAGCGACACTCTTTGGCTTTTTTATATCCGGCCCGCTCAGCGTCAGCGACACTCTTGAAGCTGGTTCGATCAGCATCGGCGATCAAATTCTTAGGTACACAATCAGCTACGTAGTAGGTCTTGCTGCTCTTATCCGCGATAAGCGAATCGGTCTCTTCGCTTTCTTCTGCCGCCGAGGCCTCTTCCGCTTCTTCTTTGGCAGCGCGGCGACTCGCAATTAGATCATCGGCAGAAAGATCCAGTAATCGGAAGCTGGGACCTTCAGCCACAATGTTTACCGTCATTAAAAAATCGGCGCAGCGAAGTTGTTGCCCGCGAACTTTCCAGGAATCCCATTCCGCCGGCAACTTCAACGACTGAGACAGGCCTGAAACAAACGCGTCTACAGTTTTCCACTTGAAGGTCGAATCGTAGCCCAACCAGAGGGTCGTCAGGCGGCCATCAAGAAAGTCGAGAGAGATACTTCTGACTCCCATGAACGTCGCCTTGTCAATTCGCGGATCAAAGTCCGGATTGATCGTGGTTTTTGAAACGCCAAAATCATCCGTTGGACCAAATGCCACTTGCGGGACACGTGTTTTGACCTGCTCCTTCGTCATTCCCAGGTGAAATCCCATGAACTCCGAGGGCTGGAAGAGCTCGGCTAGTTTGAGTTGACACGCACTTGCTTGAGCATAAACCTCGACGTGGGCCAACACGACTAGAATCGAACTAGCAAGAAGGGCACAGAACCACTTTCTTTTCATGCTTGCGGCATCTCAGGGTAAAGGTTGGGTTGCTGCGTGAAGTGAAGGTAGTTTGAATGGCCTATCAAGTCAACCGAGTCCAATAGGCTGGATCAGCGAAGTGATTAATTTCTCGAGTTCGTCAGGTTCAAAAGGTGTAGAGACGTAGTCGTTACAACCGGCGGCCAGTGCTTCCCGGCGGAACTGTTCCACGCCATAAGCTGAAACGGCAAGAATTGGGACTTTCCCGAGCTGCTCTGTCATCTCCCTGATCTGACGCGTTGCAGAAAGTCCATCCAACTCTGGCATCTCAACGTCCATGATAATTAGATCAGGGTGGTGATTCTTTGCCGAATCTACAGCTTGCTTGCCATTGTGGGCTTCGATCACTTCATAACCCTTTCGCTCGAGCCACGTTCGCAAAAGCAATCGGGTGTCGTCGAAGTCGTCAACGACGAGAATAGTTCTCTTGCGACTTTGAAGTCCCGAATCAGGCATCTAGGGGCTCGTAATCATTAGGGATCGACGGGGCGCAGGTCAAAAGAGCAAACTTCGTTTTGAAGCTGCGGCAGCAAGTAAGCTTGTCTGGTCGGGATGCGGGGAAGCCTAGCATGTCCGCTTGCGCGTGCCAATCTAACTAAGGACCAGAGATGAAGAATCTTTCGTGGGCAATTCAGGCATTGAAATACTCCGCCGAACCCAGTTGGAGGGTGCGGCGGAGTGAAGTCATGGATGCTGGCAGCATCAACGTCCGAAACGAATGTAGTGGGGAATAACAATATTGGAGCCAGAACTGTTCTTCTCGTTGGTGTAACCCGCGCCGATCCACTCGGCAGCATTTACCGTTGCCCTGCGAGAATGGTTGTAGTTACCCCAACGCGAAACACAACGCGTGCTTAGCCTCGGATAGTACACAACGAAATCTCCCCAAACACCGACGGCGTTACTGGGAAAGAAACCACCGCTGCCAAAGGCGACGGCCATCCCAAGTTCTCCCTGATTGTTTGTTGAGAGATAGGCGTCTTGAAAGGCGATTGTCGGGTTCCAAATTTGAACCTGTTCTTCTCTGGTCCATGAAGAAGGGTTAATACGGACCATCTGAACGTGGGGTTGCGGAAAACCTCCGCCTGCAGCAGCCAGCCACGCAAACCAGACACTCTCTCGTTGTAACGCGTTGCCGAAGACGTAGTGCTTCCAACTCTCGAACGTCATGAAATCGGTACCATCAGGACAGGTGGCGGTGTTCGTACCATTGGGCCAGCTGTTCACGGTAACCGAGCGCCACGAATAGAATCCCTCACCGTCTCGCATGCTATACACACGTAACTCGCTGTTGCTGACATGACCTGCCCAGTACACCGTATCTCTGGCATTTTGTGTGAGGTGAGACCAAAGAGCTTCGGTTCCTCCCGTGTATTGGAAGTTGATCGTGCCCTTGGCCGCGATCTGGCTGAGTGGAATTCTTACTACCACGCGTCCGGTGCCATTCTGTGTGGTCCACCAAAGACTCGAATCCCCAACTGCGACGTCGTTGTAATCAAGGCTTGATCTGGAATCGAACGTATCGCTGACAAAGTCCCAATAGGTCCAGGCGGTGCCGTTGCTGTTGCGTACTTCGGGCGTGGTTTGGGCGGCGAGTCGGATGCGATTCTTGCCGTTGCTATCCGTCCAGTATTGAAGCAACCAGATGAACATATCGATGCGAGGGACATAGACCACCACCTGATCGCAGCAGAACCCGCCATCGACTTGCGGAAAGATCGTCGTCGGATTGATGTTGGAAAAATTGGCGCCGCCGTCTTCAGTGAGAGCCATGAATGTGTTTCCGGTCATCATTATGGTCTGGCCATTTTCAGCGGGACTGATCTCTGGACAGCATGAAGAGGCCGACCCGATCGAGTTCGGCAGCTCGCGATAGTCTCGGAAGAACAGCGCGTGCTGATACTTGCGACCAGGTTCGGGTTTCGTTGCCTCGCGTATTTCAAATTCCCGATTGCCGGGCTTCATATCACCGACCGGCGAACCGGTGGGAACGGGACGAGGGGAAATCTCGTCGTTAGGAATACGATCGGATGGTGTTGCAGCAGGGTAAGGTGCGCCTTTGGTTTCTTTGGGATCGGTGGTTCCTGATTTCACCTCGCCTTTTTCTTCACGTGGTCCACGGTTGTCGTTGTTGTTGGTATTGGGTTGTGGAGCTTGAGGTTTACAGCCAGGGACGAACAGAGAAAAAGTGGCGATGAGGCAAACCAGCCCAAGAGTGGAGATCGTTCTGAGAGTTAGCGTCGGGCGAGGTATAGCTGTCAAAGTTCGCATGGATGTTCTCCTTCAGGTTGAGTGAGTTAGTGGAGGCGCGAAGGTTCTATAGTTGATGAGGCGCGCGGGGAAAACGTTTCAAATAGCTTGAACTTTGGCGAGGGCGAGTAAGAGTTGAGAGCCGCGGCGTTGTTGCGGACCGCCTTTGGTGATGAGACGGGCGAGGACGCCCGCGCTCCAAATGGTACCCGCGGCAGGGGTCGAACCTGCGACCTTTCGCTCCGGAGGCGAACGCTCTAATCCACTGAGCTACGCGGGCATATTTTGTCAGGGAGAAAAAGATAGCACAGCGGGGTGCCAAAGGTCAGGGTCGGAGGTCAGAGGTTAGTTGTCAGTTGTCAGCGGTCGGTGGTCTCAGGTTACCAACTGATGAATCCCTTCTATGATCATGAAGGAAATCGCCGCCACAAAAGCCGCCGCCGGTATCGTCAAGATCCAGGCCCACACAATTCTTCCCGCCACACCCCACTTCACCGCTGAAAGGCGGCGAGTGGCACCCACTCCTACAATCGCGCCGGTAATCGTATGCGTCGTAGAAACTGGAACACCTGTGACCGTTACATACGCAAGTGTCAATGCTGCTGATGTCTCGGCAGAGAATCCACCAATGGGTTTTAGCTTTGTGATCTTGGAACCCATCGTGTGAACGATTCGCCAACCACCCGATAGCGTTCCTAAGGCAATCGCAGCATGCGCACTCAAAACGACCCACAATGGGATCGGTGGTATTTCACCGCTTGGTCCATACGATAGCAGTCCGCCCGCAGCTAGAACGGCAGTGATGATGCCCATGGTCTTTTGCGCGTCATTGCCACCGTGACCGAGCGAGAACGCAGCTGCCGAGAATAGTTGGCCTTTACGAAAGATGCCGTCAACTTTCACTGCACTCATTCGACGAAAGATCCAATGGACCAAAATCATAAGTGAGAACCCAAGCACCATTCCGAAAACCGGTGACAAGACGATGAACATCAACGTGCGAATCCACACTTCAGCTTTCAGCAACCCGGCAATCCCACCGTACGCGGCGATACCAGCGCCTGCATACCCGCCAAGCAAAGCGTGTGAGCTCGATGTCGGCAGGCCGAGATACCACGTAATCAAATTCCAGATGATTGCCCCCAGCAGCGCACACAGCAGCACGTACAGTCGCAGGTCAGCTGAAATCAGATCCAGTCGCACACCATCACCAATCGATTTGGCGACCCGCGTCCCGAAGACGATGAAAGCAATGAAGTTGAAGAACGCTGCCCAAATCACAGCCATGCCGGGTGAAAGCACGCGAGTGGAAACAACGGTCGCGATTGAGTTAGCAGCATCGTGAAAGCCATTGATGTAGTCGAAAATAAGCGCGAGTGTTATCAGGAGGAGGACGAAGGCAAAGGTAGCAGTCATAGTTATGGGTTTTGAGTCGGTTGTGCCTGGATCGTGGAGTTTAGAGTTCAGTCTTTAGGCTGTGGTGATGCGATCTGAGCTGAACTCGAACCTACTAAGTGTGCTTGATAATGACACTCTCGATGATGTTCGCGACGTTCTCGCAACGATCAACTGCGGCTTCTAACTTCTCGTAAACCTCTTTCCATTTCAGGACCGTAAGTGGGTCATGAGCGTCATGAAATAGTTCGGCGATCGCCGCGTGATAAGTATCGTCACCTTCATTCTCGAGGCGGTGGATCTCTACCAGCCGTTGCGTTACGTTCTTGGGATTGCGCAGAGTAGCAACGATATGCTTCAGCTGCTCCGCCATTCGCTCAATTACGTCGGCAAAGTCACGCGCATAGTCGGTGATCTCGTGAACGTCGAAGATAATGATTGCCCGGGCCGCGTCATCGATCAGATCGACAATGTCGTCCAACGCTGACGACATCATGTAGATATCTTCGCGATCGAAGGGTGTGATGAACGACTTGTTGAGTTTAGTCGAGATAGTGTGCGTCAGCTCGTCGCAGGCATGCTCGAGGCCTTTGATTCGGTTGGAATACTCCTCAAAATCCTCGTTCTTGTCAGCCAACATCTCCTTCAATTCCCGGGCAGCGTCGGAGATGTAGAGGGTCATCTGCACAAACAAGTCGAAATACTGGTCTTCCTTAGGGAGAAAATTTAGTAGGCCCATTGTGAATGGATAACTCCAGAAGTCGGCGGTCGTGATTGCGAGCGGGCACTATAGCCCACCGCTTGGCGCAGTGTCTACGTGAACACAGTCTAAACGATTTCTGAACAAAGATAGGGCGAGAATCAGGTCGTTTCGTCAGTACCTAACTTGCCAAGAACCGCGTTGTCGTATATCAAAGGCCACAAATGAGCAGCTTACGGTTTCAGGAGATTGTCGATCTTCTTCAGCTCGAATCTGACGCAATCGCGCGCACTGCCACCCGGCTCGAACAAAAACAGGTTGAAGAGGTGATCAGACTTCTTGCGGGTTGTCGAGGCAAAGTCGTGATTCTAGGTGTCGGCAAATCCGGCATCATCGCCCAAAAAATTGCCGCTACGATGACGAGCACGGGAACTGCGGCTCTTCATCTGCATCCTTCCGACGCGCTTCATGGAGGGTTGGGAATCGTGAGTCCTGAAGACGTTGTGTTGGTGTTGAGCAACAGCGGCGAGACTGACGAGATTTTGCAGATGTTGCCTTATCTAAAGCAGCGTGAAGTTCCGATTATTGCAGTGGTGGGAGATCTCAAATCAACGTTGGCCAAACGCGCCGACGCTGTGCTTGATGCTTCGGTTGATCAGGAAGCGTGCCCCTTGAACCTTGCTCCTACAACAAGTACGACGGTAGCTCTCGCAATTGGTGATGCACTCGCGATGACGTTGATGAAAGAGAAGGGACTGACACTAGATGACTTTGCTTTCAATCATCCGGGCGGGCAACTGGGGAAGCGCTTGACGCTCAAGGTTTCTGATCTAATGCATTCAGGTGCTGACAATCCAACTATCTCGGTGGGCTCTGGTTGGGTGGAAGTCGTGCGTGCGATCAGTAGTGGCGGATTGGGTGCGGTGAACGTTGTTGAAAACGGCGAACGCCTGGCGGGAATAATTACCGATGGCGATTTGCGGCGTGCAATTCAACGTATGGAACACGCAGCACTTGAGAGTCTAACCTGTGATGAGATTATGACGAGAAATCCAGTGGTCGCGACTCCTGATGTGCTCGCTTACGATGCCTTGAGATTGATGGAGGACCGGCCGTCGCAGATCTCAGTGCTGCCGGTGGTTGACTCGAAGCGGAGATGCGTCGGGTTAATTCGATTGCACGATATCGTTAGGAGTGGGATTTGATGCTTGTGTGGTGAGTTGTTGGTAGGTTGGTCTTGGGTCTTGGGTCTTTGGTCTTTGATCTTTGGTTTTTGATCCTTGGTTTTTGCCCTTTGGTTAATAAGAACAAGTCAGCAAGGGGGCGAGCGGCAAAAGAGGAATGACTCAAAAGAGGTAATAGACTCGAAGACCGAAGACCCAAGACCACCGATTACAACCGACCACCACTTAACCGACGCCCACTTCTTGCCGCCTCTCTTCCAAATCTACTATGTCCCAGGCAGAGCGGACGCGTAAAAGCTTTGACATCAATCCTGCATGCATGATGTGACCGCTGCGTTCGGCAACTACGCGACCGAGAATCGGCATTCCCAGTAACGCAAGGTCCCCTATGATGTCGAGGATCTTGTGACGCACGAACTCATCGCGGAATCGCAATCCGGTCTTGTTCAGCATTCCATCCGGCGTTAAAACGATCGCATTGTCGAGCGAGCCGCCGCGGATCAGATTGGCGCGACGCAATGCTTCAATCTCGTCGGTGAAACCAAAAGTGCGTGCTGGCGCAATCTCCCTGATGAATGCTCCGTTACTGAGCTCAACAGAAAAACGCTGCACACCAATCATCGGATGAGCAAAGTCGATCATGCAATCGATCTCATAATTGTCGGCTGGCTCTACGCTGATGCGTCGATTGCCTTGCTCAAACGAAACCTTCTCTCTCACTAACAACGCGCGACGGGCTAACGGCTGCAAAGCCACGCCGGCGGTTTCAATCATCTCTGCAAACTCTTCAGCCGAGCCGTCGAGTATCGGTATCTCGAGGTTGTCGATCTCGATGAACGCGTTATCAACACCTTGACCGCGCAAGGCCGACAAAAGGTGTTCTACGGTTGAGAGCATTACGCCGGTCCGCATCAGGGTGGTCGCATAACCACAATGCGCGACAGATTCCACGGTGGCTGGAATCTCGAACCCACCAAGGTCCATTCGACGAAATACGTATCCCGTGTCGGGCGGTGCAGGGACCAACCGGACGCGCACCTCTACACCTGTATGCAAACCGATACCTTCAGTTTCGGCAACTGACCCTAAGGTGGTTTGTTTGATCAATCGAAGATGCCCTTTCGGGAGTGTCTGGACGAGCTTCTTAGTATGAGCAATGAATGTGCCAGCAAATTATCGGCTGAGAGCTGTGATTTGAAGCTGATCTGTAGCAGATTGGCAACGCTTGTGCGGTTCAGATGCCACAATTCAGAGGTCGGAAGTCGGAGGTCGTTAGTGGTCAGTTCAGCGGTCAGGTGCCAAAGATATCAGGTTGGGAAGGGTGGTTTACCCCCGCTGGTTCGG
>DATBMP010000216.1:0-14302 GCA_036554845.1 Pyrinomonadaceae bacterium | reverse complement strand
CGCCGCATCTTTGCGAATGAGCGACAGCCCGCGCTGCAACGAAAGGATCTCGCGAAATGGCGGGAGTTCCGGGCGGCCTACGGTTTGTACTTCCAGGAGCTGTTTCCGCCGGTAAGTGATCCTTCAGATCCGCGCTTCGCTCCAGTCGAACGTGCCATGGTAGTTAAGTTGGCTAAAGACTTCGCCGATTCGTATCGGCATGAGGAAGACAAAGAGACCTGGTTCGAACAGATTCGCAGGTTGGCCGCCGCCCACGGGTTCGCTCCAACAGCGGGGCAATACAAGAAGAATCCGGAGAGTTTTGCTGGTTCGATCAGTCATGTGAGCAATGCCATTCGAATCGCACTGACCGGACTAAAACAGAGTCCGGATCTCTTCTTAGTAGCTCAGAACCTCGGGGAGGACGAGGTACTGAGGCGTGTCAGAGCACTCACCTGAAGCGACGCGGCCGCCGCGAATAGTGGTATGAAATGTCCCCATCGCAGTGAAAAATGCCGTGACAATCGGATCAAAACGGATTGCGACGTGAAAGCAAAGAGGCGAACGGTTTCACCCCGTGAGGGGTGCTATGTTTATAGCCACGGAACGACAACGCTGTGCACTCCGTCAGGAGTGCCATGTGTGGTTGCCTCATTCGAACGCTCGTTCCCTTCGGGTCGATAGACATACGAAGTGCGCAACCCTCTTCTCATTTCGGTCTATAAACATTTCACTCCTGCCGGAGTGATATGCCAGGTCTCGTTTGAGACATAAAGACTTTGCCAGAAAGACAAAAATTGAGTTTGTCACACTGAGAAGACCTATACCGCGAGATGACCCAGCAAGCGCATCTTTTGTAAACTGAGGCAGATGACTTAATCACAGCTTTAATTACGGAGAGATCAACAAACGTGCCTTTTGAAACTGAATCGACTGAGACTTCGCCAGAATCGCGATCAACTAATGATGGGCCTTCGAATTTTATTCGCAACATCATTATCGAGGACGTTAAGAGTGGCAAACATGGAGGCCGTGTACAAACCCGGTTTCCGCCAGAACCAAATGGCTACTTGCATATCGGCCACGCCAAAGCCATTTGCCTCGATTTTGGATTGGCAGCCGAGTTTGGCGGCAAGTGCAATTTGCGTTTCGACGATACGAATCCGTCAAAAGAAGAAACAGAGTACGTTAACGCCATCATGGAGGACGTCCAGTGGCTGGGCTTCCAGTGGGACGGTCTCTACTATGCGTCGGATTACTTTCAACAACTGTACGAATGGGCCATCCAGTTGATTAAGGCAGAAAAAGCATACGTATGTGATCTCAGCGCCGATGAGATTCGCGAGTATCGCGGCACCTTAACCGAGCCAGGCAGGGAAAGCCCGTACCGCAACCGTGCTGTTGAAGAGAATCTCGATCTGTTTGAGCGCATGAAAAAGGGCGAGTTCCCGGATGGTTCGAGAACATTGCGTGCCAAGATCGATATGAGCTCTCCAAACCTGAATCTGCGCGACCCGGTCATGTATCGAATTCTGCACATGGACCATCATCGCACCGGAAATCAGTGGTGTATCTACCCGATGTACGATTACGCGCACGGGCAGTCGGATTCTATCGAACGCGTAACCCATTCCATGTGTACTCTAGAGTTCGATAACAATCGTCCTTTATATAACTGGTTCATCGAACAGCTTGGCATATTTCCTTCCCGGCAATACGAGTTTGACCGTCTGGCCCTTACCTATACTCTCCTCAGCAAACGCAAGCTGCTGAAGTTGGTTGAGGAGGGACACGTCGGAGGTTGGGAAGACCCACGTATGCCAACTCTCTCAGGGATGCGCCGGCGCGGTTACACCCCAACAGCAATCCGTAACTTCTGCGCGAATGTTGGCGTATCGAAAACGAATGGCATTACTCAGTTACAGCAGCTCGAATACTTTCTGCGTCAGGACTTGAATCGACTTGTTCCCCGCGTGATGTGTGTGCAGAAACCATTACGTGTAGTTATCGAAAACTACGCGGACGAACATGTGGAAGAAATGGATGCTATCAACAACCCTGAAGAAGCTTCTGCGGGAACCAGAAAAATTCCTTTTTCGAAGACGCTGTACATTGAGGAAGATGATTTTCGTGAAGATCCGCCGAAGCAATTTTACCGGCTTGCCCCTGGTCGCGAGGTGCGTCTCCGCTATGCTTACTTAATCACCTGCAAAGAAGTGATTAAAGATAGCAGCGGTGGAATTGTCGAACTCCGTTGCACTTACGATCCGGCTACCCGCGGAGGTAACACGCCTGATGGTCGAAAGGTAAAGTCCACTATTCACTGGGTCTCAGCGGCTCACGCTTTACCAGCAGAGGTTCGTCTCTATGACAATCTTTTTCTTAAAGAGGATCCGAACGAGGTTGAAGAAGGACAAGATTTTACGAAGAACTTGAATCCTGATTCTCTGCAAGTACTGTCAGATTGCAGAATAGAACCGAGTGTGCGAGACGCAAAACCTGGGACTAAGTATCAGTTTGAAAGGCTTGGTTATTATTGCGTTGACGAAGATTCTGGGGACTCGAGGGACAAATTGGTCTTCAATCGGACCATTGGCCTTCGCGACACTTGGGCCAAGATCGAAAAGCGCGGAACAGTGACCGCATGAGAGCTTTGCCTCAAAAGTCGATTTCGGTGGTAACGAATTTCGTGTCTACTTCGTGTGACTTAGTGGATCGTTCCTTTTTATCCAGAAAGCAAGGACGAGCCACTAAGTCACACGAACCAACACGTTACATTCAGTTTTTCAGATTGATGCGAGCCTCTGAACAGTGTCTGGATAGTGCTTCACAAGATTGATTAGCAGTGCGGCTTGCGCGTTCGGCTTGGACAACCTGACACAACACCTGCGATTCTGACTAACCAACCCTTAAGGAACATACGTTACTTCTAACACTGGATCCTGATTCGTTCCGGGTTGTTCTGACATCGCCACGTGCAGCCCATTGCCCTGGCCACCGGTAAAGCTCGCCCAAAGATTCAACACGTCATGGCCTTCTCTTAAAGCGAGCTTGCTGAATCCTGTCTTTGAGATCCATGGGTACGCCGAAGCATTCAGGATCCAACTGGTGTATGCATTGATTGGAATACTCGTAATGTCTGTTCGGTTTGAACCCTCGGTAGGATTTGTTATGGCGTCGCCTGCGTTCACGAAATCACTCGCACTTAATGAATTAGGATTTGCCTGCCGACCTTCGACGACCACAACGAAATCATTGCCATCATTTCTGTCGTTTACTTTTCCTGTGATGAAGAGCCGCAATCTGACACTAACTATTGTCGCGCCGTCAGGAATCGAAGACGTGTCAAAGGAAAGGAATCCGCGCGTCAGGTTGATCGCTGTAAATCCCTGACACCCTGAGCTTACAAAATTCGATCTAACCGTGTTGGTGGTGTCTGGAGAAGCATTCGAGGCTGCGTGAGCAGTGTTCCATTGAGATTGTCCGCAACCACTATTGTTTGGCCCAAAATAGCCGACGCGGCCGTCGCTGGCAACCGGTCCAAATGAAACAGTCACGGGGGCGCTGGTCGTAGTGGCGTCTGCCTGGTTGGATGGTCCACTGACATTTCCCGCACCATCTCTGGCAATGACTCTGTAGTAGTAGGTCCCGGCCGCCAAACCTTGATCGGAATGTGACGTTGCTGCAACTTGCGCAATCCGATTTGCCGCAGAAGGTGTGAAGCCGGAGGTATTCGAACGATGCACGTCATAACCGGTCACCGCCACATTATCTGTTGAGCCGGCCCAACTCAGATTGACTGAGTTAAGTGAAACACTCGTTGTTAGATTCGCGGGATCAGTGGGTGGTTGTGAATCAACAAACGATTCGATCTTAACAAACGGGGCTATCGAAGGGACTCCGTTCTGGTCCACTATGAACAGCAGGTAATAACCGGGAGGCAAGATATTAGGATTTGCAGGTATCTGAACATCCAGTGCCGTAGGTCCATTCTGGACAAATGCAAGCGGAACATATCGTTGGTCGTTATTAAAAGTGTGAGTAACTGCGCCCGCCCTTATTAAAGAGACCGAAGCGATTGTCGAAGCAGCAGGTGTTGAAATGGTGTAAACGGATCCGTGACCCATATTGGTGGGCGCGCTTGTAATTGTCGGACGAGGTCCTTTGAAAAGATATGGTGGCGAGAAGATCTCGGCATTGAGTTCATTGGTCATTAATCCTGCCGCGTCTCCTCCACTGCCAGCTACTAGAACTCGTCCGTCCGGGAGCAGCAGCGCTATTGAGTGATAGGCTCGCTTTACCTGAGCGCTGCTTAAGCGGGTCCACACTTCGGTTGTTGGGTTCCATATCTCGGCTGATAGTGCGCCTTGTGAAGAGGTGTTGGTTGCCGTCCTTACTCCACTAGTCACCAGCACCTGTCCATCGGGCAAAGAGCTCAGTGTGTGATACGTCCTTGGTTCGTTCATTGAGCCAACCTGTCTCCAGGATGATGGTTGGTTGATCTCGAAGACGAACGCGGAACTCAATGAAGGCACTGCACCACTTGCGATGCTTCCTGACTTCAAAATCTTTCCTACTCGATACATGACAGCACTCCCACCCGGGACTTGCGTTGCATCCAAGGTGGTCCAAGTCTGGCTACCAACATCCAGAAGCCTCGTGGGCGTGTAACCTTCGTCAGAGCCGGCATAGAGCACACGCCCATCTGCCTGAACAAACATGTAGGGATAGAGCGATTGTGTGTATTGAGCGGTGGTCAATTGGGTCCAGGAGCTGGTAACTGGATCATAGATCTCAGGAATGTCGGCAATACACGTCCCACACGTCGTGTTGCCGGACGTAACCAAAACTCTCCCATCACCTAAAACGGTACCGGTGGGATACCAGCGACCGTAACTCATTGGCGGAGCAGTTACCCAACTTCGCTGATTGGGATCAAATAGATTGATGTCGTTGATTCCAACTTGATAATTAGCGTGGCCTCCAATCGACATCGCGATACCGTTCGGTAACACGGTTTGTCCCGAACAGAAAAGGTTATCGCCCGAGGAGACTGGACTAAACACTCCAGTGGTGGGATTCCATAACCATTGCGTGGAGCCCCCGCTCGCGGCGCCCCATAGCAACACTTCGCCGGTGTTTAATAATGTCGTGTGTACGACAAGTACTGGAGTCGAGAACGGCGCAGACCATTGTCCAACAACCGACGGTGGAGTTGGAGTCGGTGAGGGAGACGGCGAAGGTGTGGGAGACGGCGAAGGTGTAGGAGCAGGTGGACTGCCGATCGGAGTATTCATGTCCGCCTGGATTTCCGCTTGGGTCAGAGCTCGACCATAAACCCTGGCTTCGTCTATTACTCCATCAAACGTCTGATCCGTTCCATTGTTGTTGCCAATGATCAGATTGTTATTGCTGTCGTTGGCTCTGGTCCCCGATCCATTGAGATCCAGGCTGTGCGCGACGGGTACTCCATTAACATATATGACAACATTGCTGGCCGCAGTCGTACCATCCCATACGGCGGCAACATGACTCCAGGCGTTTAGAGGTATGGCGGACGGTACTGAGATCGCATACAAGTCGCTGCTGTAATCGACTGAGAATCCAAGCTCAAGCCGGTTGCTGGAAATATCGAATCGCCAACCGGAACCGTTACTGCCTCGCTTGTTAAAGAAGTCGCCACTGGTAAACTGGCCAGCCGTTCTGGGAAAGATCCAGGCCACGGCAGTGACTTGAGGCAGTTGATCTATACTCGGCCCGGATCCTGCATTGACGTAGTCGTTACCACCATCGAAGTTCAGTCCACTGTTGTATTTGCCACTGGTCCACAAAGGACCATTGACAAGGTTTCCATTGTTGGAGTTTCCCGAGCTGTCACTAACAACAACTCCCTGGTTCTCGTCGAGAGAATAAAGAAGGCTTGGGTTCGAAGCGGCGGGAACTGATATGGTTACTACACTGAGCCCACAGAGAGCAAGAAGGATGAGAACTACAATGACAAGCGCATGCGCGGACATTGCAACAGAATTCTTTCGATCCGGATTAGGCATAGTTGTCGGGCATCTTTCGAGATCGAGGTGTTCGAGGGTGGCAAACTACTATTCCTGGACGATTCTTTTGTCAAGGAAATTTGCTGGTGCGAGAGATTTTTGAAGCGGAGTGTTTGAAATTGGTTGATCAAAGCCCTGAAACGGGACGGTCGCTTGGAGATACAGGCTAAATTCTCGCACTCTATTGAAAGGAGTGTTTGCTCGATGAATCTACCTCTTTCAAAAATGATTTCAATACTTTTGGTCTTGATCTCTGTTGTATCAACTATTGCTCAAGAACCTGCCGATTCTCATTCGAAGTCTCACCTCCACAAACACGCGGAACCAACTCTTGTTTTCTTCAAGATAAATGGAGAAGCGGCAAAGCCTTATCTCGAAATCCGGAACACTTCGAAAGATTTTCTTCTGCCCTTCTTCGTGAGCCCCCAAATAGTTTTAGTCAATGAAGCCATCGAAATAGAGATAGACCCAGGGATTCTCGAAACAGCGTCAATCAAAGCGCATAACAGCACCATACCGGATGCAAAGTTTATCTGGGATTTTGGCGATGGTAAGCTGGGGTCAGGGACTAGGAATAAACACGCCTACTCAAAACCTGGTTCATACATACTCAGTATCTACATTCAGTCGAAACTCTTTGATGAGCCTAAGATTTTCAAGACCCTTCTATTCCACATTCTGCCTCAAAAGAATTACCGGCTTCCTCAAGCCGTAATTGAGATCAACGGCCAGCTAGTTCGCGAGAACTCTCGTGAAGTGATCAAGACCAGTTTTCAGAAGCCAGTGAAGCTGGTAGCCACGAAATCAATCGCCGGTACGACCGAACTGGTTGAGTATGTTTGGGACCTTTCAGACCGGTCACTGAGTAAGCAACCAGCTTTGTCTCACACTTACAACCGCGCGAGCTACAACGCCAGGCCAATCTTAAGAGTCCGCGATAAGAATGGGTTTATCTCGGACGCATACGTTGAGATTCTTAACCTGGATGCGACAAGTGAACGATGAGCTGCAGAGCGGGCGGACGCTCAGATACCGACTATTGCGGCGAGTATGCCCGCGCTCGGTCGCTAATCCACATGCTTGCGCATCGAGCGACGCTCTCGTAGCTTGCGAAATAGAAGACCTGCTACGGCTGCGATGAGAATTACAACAGCTACGATGATAATGAACGAACCAGTGCGAGCGGTCGCCAGACTTTCTCCAGCGAACACGAGCCCGAGAGCGTAGATCGATTCGGCGATTGCCATTGCCAGCAGAAACCTCCAGAAAGGGTAGTGCACTCCGCCCAACACATAACCGGGAATTTCTGAAGGCACGGCGAAACAGAACAATAGGACCATCCAGAACTTCATCCTGCGGGAAACATACTCCCGATACTTCTCAAGCCTCTCCTTGTAACCCAAACGAATGAGCAGCGGCCGCGCCAGCTTTCCGATTCCGAACGCTGCGATTGCGCCGGCGACCCATCCACCCCACAATAGGAAAAAGGTCACAAGCTTTCCCCAAACCAGGTTTGCAGCTGGTATTAGGACCGCACTCGACGCAAATGCGAGCATCGCCGATAGCGCTGAAAAAAGAAAAAAGACGACTGCGCCGGTAAAGGGATTCGCCTCGATCACGTTCTTGGCCCAGGCGTTCGTCGAATTAAGGAGTGCCCGGGTGGTTGCGGAATAGGAGAGAAATGCCAGGACCAATGCCGCTGCAAGCAACATGAGCCAGAACCAGATGGGCCGTCCGGGTTTGTGATTCGATCGCGAATACATCGTGGCGTAGAAAGAGCCGGCGACCTCTTATTCAGCTTTGTGGCGGGCTGACTGTGTGTCGTCACTATCAATAAGTCATTGCGACCAGGCCGACAACATTGCGGCTAGTCGTTATTGAAACCAGGCCGAGACGACATCAGGAGCGGCCAGGACCTTTAGCAATCAAACATCAATCGACTTTCGCCAACGCCCGGCCTACCAGCGCGTCAATCTCCGCCGGTGCTCTTCTTTACTGATCTCGTGGACCAGCCCGTCTTCTATCAGTAAGATTCGATCGGCGGCTTGGGCCAAACGGTCGTCATGAGTGATCATCACAAACGCAACACCACTCTCGCGATTCATCTCGCGCATCAACTGAAACACCTCTTCTCCTGATCGACTATCGAGATTGCCAGTCGGTTCGTCGGCAAGAACAATCTTTGGGACGTTGGCCAACGCACGCACGATGGCACATCTCTGGTTCTGCCCACCGCTCATCTCTTCGGGACGCTTGTTTACCTGATCACCCAAGCCCACTCGTTCAAGAATTCCGATTATGCGCTCCCGTTCTTTCCCTGTGACGTCGCCGTTGCGAATGGTTAGTGGCATCAGCGTGTTCTCGAGGCAGGTGAACTCGTCGAGCAGATAGTGAAACTGAAAAATGAAGCCGACTTCATCACTGCGCAATGCGGCGAGTTGATCGTCTTCCAGCGTGGAGATGTCAACGCCGTTGATAAGAACCGTGCCATCAGTAGGAGTGTCCAGCGCACCAAGAATGTTGAGCAGAGTTGACTTGCCACTTCCCGATTGCCCGATGACTGCGACGAACTCCTCTGCGCGGATTTTGATGTCGATGCCAAACAAGACCGGGACGTCAACTTTGCCGAAGTATGTTTTCTTTAAACCACGCGTTTCCACGATGACAGGTGGCATTCGGGTGGTGTTTGCCGGACTATCTGTCGTGGAAATTGTGTTTGTTTCACTCATGCTCAATGCGATCTAGTCACATACAAATCAAATTTGTATCGGCAATCGGCAATATCCGTCTCAGCGCATTACATCGACCGGGTTCATTTTTGCGGCCCGGCGAGCGGGAAGAACAGCCGCGACCACCGTCGAGATGATCGCTGCCAGCATCGCCAGTCCTATATACATGGGAAGAATCCGCACTGGAAAAAGTTGCTCGGGAGTCTGCCCCACACGCGTGATTGGCTGTTGAAACTGACTCAGCAGGATCACTACTCCAGTCCCAAGAATTGCGCCAACCGTGCTGCCCACAAGTGCGACGCCCAAACCTTCGAGAATGAACACTAGCTGAATCTGCCGTCGACGTGCTCCCATGCTTTTCAGTATTCCTATCTGCTTCGACTTCTGGAGGACCGAGACGATTAGTACGGCAGCTATGGCAAACCCCGACGCCACGAGACTGAAACCAGAGATCAAGTATGCGGATGCAGTCTGCACCTGAAGCGATGAAAGAAACTGCGGAAACTCGCGCGTCCACGACTTCGCTTCGTAAGGCAGCAGCGCCATGATGCGATCCGCGACGCTGTCGGCATCGTAGATGTCGATCAATTTGACGTAGATGCCATTAACTGACGTGCCATAACCAAAGAGGCTCTGTCCGGTGCGCAACGTAACATACGCACTGCCACGTCCCTGTCCACGACTGTAAATTCCGGCAATGGTGAACGAGTCGGCCGCCCCGGTCCCCGATGTAACCAGGATGCGCTCGCCAGTCGAGACGTTTAGATCCTTCGCCAGCTCTGCATCGATGACAATCTCGTCACTCGCTAGACCAAGATACCTTCCTGCGATTAGATCTTTCGTGACTGGCGTGATGACATCCTGCAGTTCCGGATCGGCACCAACAACCGACACGCCAACGGGATTTGCTCCTTTCGAGACAAACGCCTGTCCATTAACTACTGGGGCGACCGCGCGCACGTTTGGAACATCGCGGACTGTTTGGACCACCTGCGGCCAGTTGTCAATGAACTTGAGTTGCGGCGCCTGCTGTTCAATGCGGCTGGAAGCCGGCCCTTCCGCAACACCCGGTACACTGCTGAGACCTTTTGGCTCTGGCTCTTCAACGGTGATGGTTACGTGGGGAATTGCGTCGGTGAGAAGTTCAGTCAACCGGTCCTGTAAACCAAAAATAAGTGACGTGATGAAGATAACGATGATCACGCCCGCGGCAACCGCGCTTACGGTTAGTAGCGTCTGTCCGCCGCCGAATGAGAGGTGTCGCAGGGCCACTTGTGTTTCAAACCGCAACCTACGCGGAACGATTGCTTTAAATAGCGCGTTCATGAATGTTGTGTGATCAGTATTTAGTCAGTTGGTCAGTTGCCAGTGGGCCAGTGGTCTTAAGTGGACCCCCTAACTACCACTGACCACTGACCACCTGATAGCTGACCATTGACCACCTATGAACCCTTAACACGCACCGCATCACCGGCCTTAATGCTCCCCACGTCAACAATGATTCGATCGCTCTCCGCGAGACCCGCTATCACGGGCACGCCTTCCTGGGTTGGCGGTCGCGTCACGACCGGTTTCTCTAAAGCCAGTCCGTTTTCGATTACATAGACCACAGTCCGATCGCCGACCCGTGTCAACGCAGTGGGAGGAACCAACAACCGCTCCACGCTCCTTGCCGTTACGATGTTGACGTTAACAGTTTGACCTGGACGTAACCACTCGGGCGGATTTGTTGGAGTCACCGTCACCTGGATGGTGCCCCGCGAAACATTCACTGCCGCGCCAATCTCGGTTACGGTTCCTTGAAAACTGCTGTCGGCGAAAGTGCTTGAAGAGATGATCGCTGCCTGGCCAAGTTTCAGATCTGCCAGGTTACTCTCATCAACATCGAGACGGATTTCCGATTCTCCGCTCACCAGTGTCAACACTCCCTCGGTTCCAACTGACTGACCCAATTGGGCGTTAATCTGAGTCACGACGCCAGCAAACGGTGCCGATACAACGGCATTCTCGACTTGCTGTCTTGCCACGCGTACTGCCTCTTGAGCTTCGCGCAGACGTTGTCGGGCGACAGCAACATCCTCGGGGCGGGCTCCACTCTTGACCGTTTGCAAACTCGCCTGTTGCGCACGGAGGTTCGCCTCTGCTGCTCTCAATCCCGACTGCGCTTGTCGAACATTCGCCTGGGCCAACCGGATCGCCTGCTCTTGCGCCGCAATGCGTTCGTCGGCAACACGCAAGTTTGTCTGTTGCTGATCGTATTCCGCACGCGGAATTATGCCTTGCCCGACCAGCGCCCGACTGCGCTCCGCTTCTTTGGCCGCCAGATCTCTTTCCGCCTTTAGTTGATTAAGCTGTGCTTGTGCCTGGGTTACGGATCGTCGTGCTTGTCCAATGGCGGCCCGCTGTTGTGCAACTTGTGCCTCGGCCTGTCGTACCTGTTCGGTCGCTGCTTCAACTTCAGAAGCTAGTGGACCACGTGCGGTTTGGGCCAATTGGGCCATTGCGGTTTGCACGGCTTGTTCCGACTGAGACACCTGAGCTTCGGCTACGTTGTTTTTCAGGACAGCCAGTCTCTGTCCGCTTGCAACTGTGTCCCCTTCTTTTACCAATAGCTGCTCAACAACGCCCTGCGCTTGCGCGCCGACGAGTGTCTCAATGGCACCACCGACTCTTCCGCTACTTGCTATGGTTTCGGTGATTGATGTCTTCTGCGGATGGATCAAGATTACTTCATTAGGTCGATTGCTGCGCCACATGAGGAACGCGATCACTGCAACGATTGCCAGCAGAATGCCAAGTCGGACCAGCCACTTGCGCCTTGAGCGGGTACCAGCAATTTCGCGCTTCCGTTCAATTGCCAGATCAACGTCGGCCACCGTTGAAGCGGGCTCTGGTTCCACCTTTCTTAAGCCAGTGTCCGTCGTGACTTTTTGTAGAGTTTCGTTCTTGTCTTTCATGGCCTGTGACATTTTGCGGATTCCTCAGAGAGCGTTGTGCATCTCCGTGGAAAACTCTAACCCCAAATCGTGACGTTTTGTTTGCAGAGGACCATTACGTAGGTTTAATCAGTGTTTTTAGCTAGATCGGCGCGCAAAAGGTTCTAATACAAGAGAGACGTCACCGCCCTATAATCAAGTTGTTGGTTTTGGCGCGTAACGTCCAGCGAATTGCTGCGATACCTTAATAGTTCAATTGGGTTCCTGTAGTCGTTACGCGAATCAATCCAGGTAAACCGAGTCCGTTGCCCTAGTTCGTAAGATCTACGCGACTGAGATATGACCAGCTGGCAAAACCAGACTGCCATCGACCCATAGTAGAGGCAACAGCCGAGGTCTTGGAAACTATGTTCTCCGCTACATCCATTGCAGATTTTCTAGCTTGTCCGCATCTCAATGCCCTGAAGAAGGCAGAGTTGGCTGGACAGATTAAGCGTCCGTTTTTTGCCGATCCCGGCTTAGAGGTCCTGAAGAAACTCGGGTTGGCGCATGAAGAAGAATACCTGAGACGGTTGCGCGACGAACAAAGACTCAGCGTTGTTTCGATTCCCGTGGGCATTTCATGGGGCGATGCAGCTTCACAAACAGTAACGGCAATGCGCAGTCGTGCTGATGCGATCTATCAGGCGACTTTCCTTCAATCAGCTGTTCGGTCAGCCTCTTCACAACGATCGAAGTCAGCCTCCTCACAACCCTCTCTTTTTTCTGAAGACCAGGCGGAACCTCTAACATGGTTTGGTCGCGCAGACTTCCTGATTCGCGTTGATAAGCCAAGCGTGTTTGGTAACTGGTCCTACGAGGTGGTTGAGACGAAGCTTGCTCGATCGACAAAGGTGCGCGCGATCATTCAACTCTGTTTCTATTCCGATCTGCTCGCAAACCTCCAACGAGTAGTTCCCGATTTTATGCACGTGGTCCTCGGCGGTGGGAAGGAATCTGAGAAGTTCTTTGTGCAGAAGTATCTTGCGTACTTTCGAAAAACTCGGCGCGAATTTGAAGCAGCGAATATTGCCGCACCTATCACTTATCCCGAGCCGGTTGAGCATTGCCGAGTCTGTGACTGGTCCACCGTATGTGACGAACGTTGGCACGCTGACGATCATCTCTCTTTGGTGGCTGGCATCACCCGGAATCAGCGCAAGGCACTGGTGGAAGTTGAAGTGAGTAATGTGGCGCGATTGGCGACACTTCCCCGTGATACCAAAGTCGAGCGAATCGCACCGGCACCACTGCTCCGCATTCGTGAACAGGCACGGATGCAGATGGAAGGAAGACAAACAAGAAAGCCGGTTTTCGAATTGCTCGAACTTGCGCCAACACTCGAGAAACGAGGCGACATAGAGCCGTCACAGACAGGATTGGCAGCGTTGCCTTCACCGTCCGCAGGAGATCTGTTTCTCGACTTTGAAGGTGATCCATTCGCGTTCGATCAAGGTCTCGAGTACTTAATCGGCACCATCACAATCGAGGACGGAAACCCGCATTACGAGTCGATCTGGTCTTTTGATCCGCAGTCTGAGAAGCGTGCGTTTGAAGAGTTCATTGCGAAGGTAAAGCAGATTCGCGAGCGCTTTCCCGAGATGCACATCTATCACTACGCCGCGTACGAACCGACGGCGATAAAACACCTCGCCGGGCGTCATGGTGTCTGCACTGGAGAAGTTGATGAATTGCTGCGTGCAGGAGTGTTTGTCGATCTTCATCGCGTTGTCCGGCAAAGTTTGCGTGCATCGGTGGAGAGCTACTCGATCAAGAAGATGGAAGCGTTCTATGGCTTTACGCGCAGCGTGCCGTTGCGAGATGCGACCTCATCGCTGCAAGCCTTTGAAGCTGTCCTGGCCCTTGGCGACGAGCCTGAAGAAGTGCGGGAGATACTGAAAACAATCGCTGATTACAATCGCGACGACTGTCTCTCGACCTGGAAGCTGCGCGAATGGTTGGAACAGTTGCGCACCGAGCTTGAAACCAAACTAGGTAAATCAATTCCCAGGCCGCAACCGAAATCGGGCGCACCCAGCGATGACCTGAAAGAACAACTGACTGAGATAACCCTGCTGAAGGAGCAACTCGTCAACGGATTTCCGAGCGAGGAAACTGAATGGACCAACGAGCAGCGGGCCTCCTGGCTGTTGGCCCAGTTGCTGGAGTGGCATCGTCGTGAAGATAAATCAATATGGTGGGAGTATTTCCGCTTGTGTGAACTCTCTGAGGACGAGTTGATTGAAGACAAGAACGCATTGGGAGGATTGATTTATGTTGGCGTGGTTGAGCAAGTAAAGAAGTCGTTGATTCATCGCTACTCGTTTCCGGTTCAGGACCACGCTATTGATCGTGCTCTCGAAGTTCACGATCCAAGAACGAGAGAGTCGGCGGGCACGTTGACTGAACTAGATGAGTTGAATCTGACAGTTGATTTGAAGCGAGTAAAGAACTCGGATAAGCCTCATCCGTCGGCGCTGATTCCACGTGATTTTGTAGATAGCAAACGGCTGGTTGAGAGTTTGATTAGAATTGCTCATTCGGTGGCAGATAAAGGAGTTTGCCACGA
>DATBMP010000494.1:0-3918 GCA_036554845.1 Pyrinomonadaceae bacterium | reverse complement strand
ACGTTTCAGCTGCATCGAGAATAAGGTGCGAGCGATGCGTGATCCTGACTTCGCGTAGTCGTCTTCTGCATGCAGCTACTCGGTATTTTACTGCATTTGCGGCGTTCTCTTTGATTGCTACTCGTTGGGGGATCATGGGATTTGCGATTGACGATTGCCGATAGGTTATTGCCGATTGCCGATTGCCAATTGCCGATAGGTTATTGCCGATTGCCGATTGCCAATTGCCGATTAAAACTCTGTAAAGCGGGCTGATCTTGACAACCCAGACCACTCGTAACTACCACTGACAACTGACTTGACTCGTGATCTCAGGCAACTAACCACTGACAATTGACCTGACTCGTGATCTCAGGCAACTAACCACTGACAATTGACCTGACTCGTGATCTCAGGCAACTAACCATTGACTCTTGAAAAAATTCCAATTTCCAAATTCCAATTTCCAATTTCTCAATTTCCAATTTCCAATTTCCAAATTCCAATTTCTCAATTACTCCTCGCAAATTCCACATACACAACGTGCCCTGGTTGGACCTCAGTTCCCGGCGACGGCTTCTGTCGGGTCACGCGTCCCTCGCCATGCGCTTCAATCTGTAAACCCAGTTGCGCGCATGTCCGCGCGACATCACGCACACTGCGCCCGCCAAGATCCGGCATCAGAATCGACCGGTTAGCTGCACTCGCATAAACAATCTGACTGCCGTTTTGTTCGCGTACCGAAACCTCAGCTTCAACATCACCCCTTGTTTCCTTTCTACCTTCCGAATTGGTCTTCGAAATAGAAGGTGCAGGTTCCGCAGGCATCGCTTCGGCAATCAACTCGGCAGGAGTTTTGAAGTCGGTATCGGGTGCCACACCCAAGTCAGGCAGGATCTGTTCGGCTATCGAGCGAAACACGGGCGCCGCCACATCGCCACCATGGTACGCACCGGATGGTTCATCGATTACCACCACGATGACCACCGCAGGATTCGTAACAGGCGCGAACCCGACAAATGAAGCCACGTGTTTTGTCTTTGAATACGCTCTCGTTTTCGGATCGATCTTCTGCGCCGTACCCGTTTTTCCGGCGGCGGTATAACCGTCGAGTTGCGCCTGCTTCGCAGTTCCATTCAAAGTCACGCTCTCAAGCATTCCGCGTAGCGCAGTCGCCGTCTTCTCACTTACAACTTCACGCTGTTCGGGTTGGGCTCGATAAACGGAAGCCCCAGACGAAGTTCGAATCTCGCGAACGATGTGCGGGGAAAGTCGAATGCCGTTGTTCGCAATCGCTCCGAACGCTGCTGCCATCTGCAATGGAGTGACACCGATCTCCTGACCAATCGAAAGCGAACCAATCGAGGATGGATGCCAATTCTTGAGCGGTCTCAACAGGCCGGCCGTTTCGCCGGGTAGCTCTACTCCCGTGCGCGAGCCAAATCCGAAGCGCTTCATGTACTCGTGCATCGACTGATCACCGGCACGAAGACCCAATTTGATCGCAGCAACATTGCTCGATTTCGCTAACGCCTCAGTCAAAGTCAATGTGCCGAATGCGGTGTGGTCACGAATCAGTCGACCGGCAACAGTGATCGATCCCATCTGACAATCAATCCGATCTTCCGGACGTGCCAAACCCTTTTCCATAGCGGCAGCGAATGGAACGATTTTGAATGTCGAGCCGGGCTCGTAGATGTTTTGCAGTGCCCAGTTTTTGCGGGCTTCCTGAGACGAGTCGCGAACATTGTTTGGATCAAAGGTAGGAACATTCGCAAGCGCCAGGATCTCACCGGTTCTCGGATCAACAACAATTGCAGTTCCTGATTTTGCCCGGGCCTTCTTTACCGCCTCGTAGAGTGCCTGTTCAGCACGATATTGAACCGACTGATCGATCGTCAGAACAATCGTCTGTCCGGCGCTGGCGGGAATTTCATAACTCTCGTAAGCGTTGCCACCCGAATCTTTCTCCAGAAACAACTTTCCTGGTTCACCCGTGATCTTTTCGTTGTAGACCTGTTCGACTCCGCCCAGTCCCACATTGTCGAGGCCTACGAAACCAAGCACGTGTGCCGCCAACGTTCCGTTTGGATAAAAGCGCTTTGGTTCCTGACGCAGATGTACTCCGGCAAGTTGTTGTTCCTGGATCTTCTTTCCAATCTCGTGTGGTAGACGCCTGGCGATCCAGACAAACCTCTTGTTATTTGCGATTCCCGTTCTGAGCTGTACCGAGATCGATTGCTGGTCCTGATTTACGAGTGGCGCCAGACCCGCAGCGGTGCGTTCGATCTGCGCATCAGTATCCTCCGGCGTTTCCTGGACCAACTCGTCGGGAGCAACGAACACTGAATCGGTATCAATGCTTCGCGCGAGCTCCTTGCCATTGCGATCGAGTACTTGCCCGCGTTGCGGAATGGTCTCGAGCGCGTCCTGTTGTTGATAACGTGCCTTGGCGCTGAGGCTGTCGTGTCGTGTCACCTGCAGGTAGACCAGGCGAACGCAGATCGCGACCATCCAAAAGACAATAAACGCCGCGACGTAAAGCGCGCGGCGAAGTGAAGCATCTGGACGTGTTCTAGTTTGTGTAGAAACCCTTGCCAGCATCACTGACCAGCATCCCTTCCCGATCTATTGCCGTGAGGACCATCAAACTAACTGTTCATTCACCGAGTCGTCGCCACCGCAGCGGACGCGGTGGTTGGCATCGTCTCAACACGATCCGCAGGCTTATTTGTTTTGCGCTTGGCGACTTGTCCCGCGGCCAGCGGTCTGAGCCCGAGCGTCCGCGCTGCCGACTCTAACCGAGCGGGCGACGATGCTTTCTCTTTCTCTAACAACAACTGTTGTTCTTCGCGAACCAGTTGTTCGCGCTCCTTGCGCAACGCCTCGCTGTCGTAGCCATGCTGAACCGCGGCAAAATGTTGACGCGCGGCAAAGACAAATCCGCCGGCCAGGACCAGCGCACTAAACAGCAGCAATGCAAGTCGCGACAAAGCACGCGGATCGCGTTCGCGTCGAATTCTGGTGTTGGGTTGATTGGTAGGAATTCGTCTCATACGCAAAACCCCTGATAGTGAAAATTTTCTTTGCCGGCAGGGACCGGGACTCTGGCTTACTGGAGGAGTTGTGCTTTCAATTTCCGGCAGGCGCGCAGTTTGGCGCCACGGGCACGGGGGTTCTGCTCAACTTCAGTCTCAGAAGGGACAACTGGGCGCCTCGTAAGTATCTCCACCGCTTTTCTTGTCCCGCAGGAGCAAGGGTGGCGCGGAGGGCATTGGCATTGGCCGGACAGTCGCCGCAACTCTTGCTTGATGATGCGATCTTCGAGGGAGTGAAAACTGATAGCGACAAAACGGCCATCCACTTGTAAAAGATCTACTGACTTCTCTACGAAAGTACTCAGACCCTCAAGCTCTTGATTAACCGCGATTCTTAGAGCCTGGAATGTTCTTGTTGCGGGATGGAGCTTCGACTTTCCCCTACCAACTGCTCGAGCAACAAGATCGGCGAGCTCTTTGGTGTTGGTTATTGGATCCCCTTGATCTCGCCTCTCAACAATCCACTTGGCGATGCGTCGTGAACGCCGCTCTTCGCCATACTGGAAAATAATCCGCGCTATCTCAGTTTCTGGAAGCCGAGCCAAAAGCTCAGCAGCGGTTTCGTCATCTCCCTCGGCATCCATCCGCATGTCGAGCGGAGCATCAAAGCGAAAACTAAAACCTCGGGTGGGCGAATCAAACTGCAATGAGGACACCCCTAAATCGATCAGCACGCCCCGAATATCTGTTGCCGCCAGGTCCGAAACAATCTCCTCGATGTCGCGGAAGTTTCCGTGAACGGATTGGAACCGGTCGCCAAAACGTGCGAGTCGTTTTTCCGCCAACGCAAGCGCTTCACGATCTCGATCGATGCCAATCACTCGCGCATCAGCAGACGATT
>DATBMP010000454.1:0-3616 GCA_036554845.1 Pyrinomonadaceae bacterium | reverse complement strand
CGCCACAAAGATGGTTGAGCAAGGACTGCGGGCAGTTTACGAACCGAACGCGATCTGCACCGAAGAAACCAACAGCGCCGCACGCAAAGAGTTGCGAATGCGCGTTCGGGTTATCACGCAAACCTACACCGATCTCTGGCGTCATCGCGGAATGATGAATCCATTCAGGAGTGGTTTTTATGCGGTCCAACTTTTATCACATAAAGTGTTGCGGTATCTGGTACCGCTTTGGCTAATCGTTCTAATCGTCAGTTCCGCAATGCTTGCACCGCGTTCAACGTTCTTTGCGTTGATAACGCTAGCGCAGATTCTTTTTTATCTCGCGGGTGCCGCGGGGTGGTTTTTGGAGCGTGCAGGAATGCGCGGCGGACCGTTGGCCCTGGCCCAATACTTCCTGCTCGCCAATGTTGCTGCTGTAATTGCGTTCTTTAAGTTTCTAAGTGGAGAACGCTATGCTCGCTGGGAACCGATTCGTGAGGCAGCCGCTGGTTCCGGCATCGGGCTTAAAGACTCTCCCCAGGGAAATTAAATGGAGTCGCCTTCCTCGAACCTTTCCAAGGCTGAAGCCTCATCAGCTACTCCGCTTGTGAGTGTTGTGATTCCCGCTTATAACGCCTCGGAATACATCGCTGAAGCACTCGATTCAGTAATGGCCCAGACCTTTAAAAACTACGAAGTGATAGTTGTAAATGACGGCTCGCCTGATACAGAGCAACTCGAGCGAGCGTTGGAGCCATACAAGGACCGCATCATTTACATCAAGCAAAAGAACCGTGGTCCAAGCGGAGCGCGCAATACAGCAATACGAGCAGCGCGTGGCGAATACATCGCAATGCTCGACAGTGATGACGCCTGGTTGCCCGCGTATCTTGCTGAACAAGTGCGAATTCTCAGCGACAATCCGGACCTGGATATGATCTATGCAGATGCCTGGTTGTCCGGAGATGCCGATCTCCCGCACCGCACTTTCATGGAAGGCGCTCCCTCGCGCGGCCCAGTGAGTTTTGAAAGTCTTTTGCGTTACGACTCTTCGATCATTACCTCGGGCGCCGTGGCGAAACGACAGACGCTTATCGATGCGGGTTTGTTTGACGAGGCGTTTATTCGTTGTGAGGATTTTGATCTATGGATACGAGTTGCACATCGCGGCGGCAAGATCTCGTATCAGAAACAGATCCTGGCAAAGCACCGTGCGCATGCAGCCAGCCTCGCGGCTGACACAGTGAAGATGGTTGAAAGCCAGATCGAGGTATTGAAAAAAGCACAGCGCACCTTGCCGCTCACCGATGAACAGCGGAAGTTAATAGAAACCCAGCTGGCACACTGCGCGGCGCAGATCGACCTGTACCTGGGCAAGCAATACTTTCACGAAGGAGAGTTTCAATTAGCGTCCGAAGCCCTGAGGCGCGCGAACGTCTTTTATCAAAGCATCAAGCTACGAGTGGTGCTGTGGTTTCTACGCGCCAGTCCAGGTTTGCTGCGGTTTGCTGATCGAGCGCGCCGGAATATTTCACGAGCAAGGATGGCTCGTAGTCGCTAGCAGGATCAATGTCAGAAGGTCGTTACAACATCGCGCATATATTGCCCTGGCCCTACGTTGGCGGGACCGAGCACGCTACGTTGCGCATCGCGCGAACCCTGGAAGGCGATCAATTCCACAGCGTTGCATTCTGTCCGGGCGAAACGAGTCTTGTTCGAACGCTGTTCGATCAGAATGGCGTGGAGACTGCTGTGTACAAGGCAGTTGAGCCCAGCTATCGACGTCCGACATCTTTTGTGAACGCGCAACGCGAACTTGCTAGAGAGTTCAAACGCAGAAAGATCGATCTCGTTCATTGCTCGGATATGCTGGCTGGTCATTACGCGGTGCTGGCTGGAAAGCTCGCCCGTATTCCGGTGTTATGTCACGTACGTTGCCGCTTCGATCATATTTCTGCCAGGGACCAAATACTGTTGCGCCTTGTCGATAGGTTTGCTTTTGTATCGAAGGATGTCTGGATACGTTTTGGGCTGCGCGTGTCGCCCAGGAACGGAGTGGTTCTTTACGACGGCATTGAAATAGGTCAAAACGGAAACAATCCTGAGGCAGCAGAGCGACTGAGAATCAACCTCAATCTACCAGCCGGAGCCAAAGTGATCGGAATGGTGGCCCGCGTAACTCCGGCGAAGGATTACACCACGTTGATCAAGGCAGCTGCCCAGGTTGTTTCCAAAGCGCCCGAGGCACATTTTCTAATCGTCGGCGATTATTCGGAATCCGATCTCAATCGCAGGCATTACGAAGAGGTGAAACGAATGCTCACTGACCAGAAGCTCGAGCAACACTTCACCTTTACTGGACACCGTGATGACATCGGAGAGCTTGTTGGCGCAATGGATATCTTCGTGCTCAGCACGCATACGGAAGGGTTGCCGTTGGTGATCCTGGAAGCGATGGCCCATGCCAAGCCGGTAATCGCGACAGCGGTGGGTGGAATCCCTGAAATCGTTGTGCACGAAGAGAACGGTCTGTTGCACGAACATCAGGATGATCGAGCATTGGCGAAACAGATCCTGGATTTACTCGGCGATCGCGAACACGCGTCTCGTTTAGGCCACGCTGGCCGCCAGTTCGTGAGTTCAGACTTTAACGAACAGCAGTTCGCTACCCGCATTCGTAACCTCTACCTCGACATGCTCGCGCCCGAAACTACTGTGACCAACGGTTAACAGTTCCCTCGGATGCAGCATTGGACCTGTTCGATCGTGACTAACAATCCTGTTCAAGTCGTGCTTGTCGGCTGCGGCGCTGTTTCGCAGACCTTGTACTCTTTTGCGCTTCACGCACTGGAAAAACTTGGTGAGGCAAAAGTACGAGCCCTGATAGACCCTTCCGATTCTCAGCGACTGCAGCTGCTGAAGTCCTTTCCTGGAGCTGCTACTTACACCGACCTCTCTCAGTGTCCGCTTGATCAGGACACGCTTGTGATAGTTGCATCACCACCTAAGTGGCACGCTGACCATAGCATGTTCGCGCTAGAGCAGGGTGTGCCGGTCCTTTGCGAGAAGCCTATCGCGCGTACCAGTGGCGAAGCTGAATCAATGATTGCAGTATCTGAGCAGCATAAAACCCTCCTCGCGGTCGGTCACTTCCGCAGATTCTTTCCCGCGTCACAAATGTTGCGCACCATCTTTGAGAGACGACCATTTGGCAACCTCGAGCAGTTTTCGATTCAAGAGGGTGGAAAGTTCGCGTGGGGTGTGACTTCACCTGCGCTCTTTCAACGCGACTACACGCCGGGCGGAGTTTTCTACGACAGTGGAATTCACGTGATCGATCTTCTGTTTTGGTGGTTGGGTGAACCATTGGAATCAACTTACTCGGACGATGCGATGGGAGGTCTCGAAGCTAACTGTCGGTTGGACCTCACATACGCAGGCAACGCCCGCGGCACAGTTCGGCTCAGTCGCGATTGGGCCACGTCGAATCAGTACATTTTTCAGTTTGAGGGTGGCAAGGTTGTTTATGACGTCGGAAACGCTAACCGACTGGGACTCCTCATTGACGGATTGCCGTTGATGTTCGGCGGCGATCTCTTCAGCATCGATACTACTTCAACGGCTGTAATGTCTCAGC
>DATBMP010000198.1:0-5474 GCA_036554845.1 Pyrinomonadaceae bacterium | reverse complement strand
AGTTTCGTGATCGGCGGTCTGATGCTCGACCTATTCGTGGTGCCACTGCTGCTGTGGCGACGCACGCGGCCCTTCGCATTCGCAGCGTCAGTTGTATTCAATCTCATCAACGCCGTGTTATTCGACATCGGCATCTTTCCGTGGTTGATGCTGGGCGCTCTCTTGATCTTCTTTCCGCCTGACTTTCCCAAACGCTTCGCCCGAGCATTTATGTCAACCGAAGAGTCGTTTGCCGACGCAGAGCCGTCGCAAACCTCCGTAAAGACAATTGCGGAATCAAGCAGCTGCCCATCCTTGTTCACCTCGCAAAAATTAGTTATTGGACTGTTGGCAGCCTACCTTGCTGTACAGCTTTTCTTCCCGCTTCGTCATTACCTGTATCCGGGCAACGTAAGTTGGACCGAAGAAGGACATAACTTTGCCTGGCATATGAAGTTGCGAACCAAGGGTGGCGAGGCAGTCTTTAGTGTTACACATCCCCCAAGTGGACAAACCTGGACCATCAAGCCGGATGATTATCTAGCGTCTCATCAGGTGGTGAAGATGATTACGAAGCCTGACCTGGTCCTGCAGTTCTCCCACCATCTTGCTGAAGAGAAGAGGCGTGAAGGTTACGATAATGTTGAAGTGCGGGCGCGTGTAATGGTTTCTCTTAACGGCCGCCAACGACAGTTGCTAATAGATCCCAACGTAGACCTGGCTAAAGAACATGTGAGTTTGTTACCGGCGAGCTGGATAGTGCCGCTTACAACGCCGCTGGGAACCAGAGATACAGGAAGTGTTGTCAGCGAGGAGACAATGCCATAAGCAGCGTGAAAGAACTCAAACGCTCAATGGGTTTAAGTCAGGCGACCGCAATGGTGGTCGGCACTATTATCGGCGCCTCGATTTTTGTCCAGGCATCCGAGATCACGCGTCTCGTCCCTTCGGCAACGGGTGTGTATCTGGTGTGGGCGGTTGCCGGCGTGCTGACCGTCTTTGGTGCGCTTGCCTGCGCCGAGTTGGCATCCGCATTTCCGCAAACTGGTGGCGTCTACACGTTTCTGAAGGAGACTTACTCATCGGAGATCGGTTTTCTGTGGGGGTGGGCCATGTTTTGGAGTATGCACTCTGGAATCATTGCCGCCATCGCGATGATCTTCGCTCGCTACGTAGGTTATTTCGTCCCGCTGAATGATCTGAGTTTGCGACTCGTCGCGATCGGCGCGATCCTTCTGCTATCAGGAATCAACTATGTAGGTGTAAAACATGCAAGCACTCTGCAAACTCTATTCACGCTCGGCAAAGTACTGGCAATCGTGGCAATCATCCTGCTAATCATGGCCTCGGGTATGCCGTCGGCCACTAAACCTCCATCCGTGGGTGATCAGATCTCGTTATCAAACTTTGCTCAAGCCGTTGCGGCAGGCCTCTTCGCATTCGGTGGGTGGCACATGGTCACCTACACCGCTGAGGAGACGCACAATCCCACAAGAACAATTCCTGTAGCCCTGATGATTGGCACACTGACTGTGACGGCCTGTTACATCGCTCTCAATGCCGCTTATCTTCATGTGTTGCCTCTCGAGCAGGTGATGTCGTCGACACGCGTGGCGGCTGACGCTGCCGAAGCAGTTGTTGGAGTTCGCGGCGGCGCAGCGATTTCGGCACTGGTGATCTTCTCCACGTTCGGTGCTGTTGCGGGCATTATCCTGACCGGGCCACGAGTCTATTTCGCGATGGCCCGTGATGGTTTGCTGTTCCGTTGGGCCGCTGCTGTGCACCCGCGGTTCCACACTCCTCACCGGGCAATCGTTCTTCAGGCCATCTGGTCATCAGCGTTGGTGGCCACCGGAACTTATCGTGCGATCTTTACGCGCGTAATCTATACCGAATGGATCTTCTTTGGGCTGATGGTCCTGGGACTTATTCTGCTTCGCAGGCGAGCAAACTACCGTCCGTCATATCGCACCTGGGGCTATCCGATTTTTCCCGTGCTCTTCGTGATAGCTTCTTTTTTCATAGTTGTGAATCAGATAGTTTCAGACCCACGCGAGAGCGCAATCGGATTAGGAATAGTCGCCCTTGGTCTACCGGTTTATTATCTGTGGGTCAGGCATGCCAAAGACGATTGACGATTGTTGATTGCCGATTGATGTTCCCGTTCTGGCAACCGTCAATCGTCAATGCCGCTTTGCACAAAAAGTCATTTTTGGAGTTCCGGCTCGGCCGCACCCTTGCGGTAAGCCCGCGGCTTACCGAACCTTAATATATTTTGATCGAGGCTCTGCCTCAAAGATGGAACAGTTTAGGCATAGCCTGATATTTAGGTTGGAATAACGGTAAGCCGCAGGCTTACCGCAAGGGTGCGGCAGAGCCGTACCCAAAAGACTTTTGTGGAAAGCCAGTCAATGCCAATCAATCATTAATGGGACGTACAACATGATTATCGACTTCCATAACCACTATTACCCACCGGCTTATCTCGATGCTCTGCGTGAAGGACCATCGAACGTCAAAGTCACCATCGACGACCAGGGCAACCCACAGTTGCACTACCCTGGCGACTACAACATCGTCGTGCGCGGTCACCGAGACATCGAATACCGGCAGCAGGTGTTGGAAGAGAAGGGAATAGATCTCCAAATCATTACGCTGACGACGCCGGGTACTCACATTGAAACGCCCGCGCGTGCCGTTCGGTTGGCCCAGATGGTCAACGACAAGTTTGCCGATGTGGTAGCAAATCGTGGCAAGCACTTTCGAGCTTTGGCAACGCTGCCCCTAAACGATCCCGCTGCCTCGGTAATCGAACTTGAGCGGTCGATGGGCCAACTCGGTTTTCGCGGCGCGATGATATTCAGCAATGTTAATGGGATGGGACTCGACGAGAAGCGTTTCTGGCCCCTTTGGGAAAAAGCAAACGAACTGGAAGCTGTGATGTTTATTCATCCGACGCATCCGGTCGGCGTGGAAGCAATGAAGGATTATTGGCTGACGGCTTTGGTCGGATTCCTGTTTGATACCACACTGGCGGCTGGGAAGTTGGTGTTCAGCGGTATTGTCGAGCGATTTCCGCGAATAACCTGGGTGCTCGGCCATTTGGGTGGCGCCGTTCCTTATGTGGCTGAGCGTTGGGACCGGGGCTACCACGCGTTCGCCGACTGTCGCGCCAACATTGATCGACCACCGAGCGAGTATCTGAAGAATTTCTATTACGACTCAGTGAACTTTGATGTGAACGCATTGACGATGGCAATCAATTTCGCCGACGTCGATCACATTCTGGCGGGAAGTGACTATCCCCATCAGATCGGCAGTCTGGATCAAATGAAACAGAGCTTAGAGAGTTTACCGATCTCAGATAGTGATAAGGAGAAGATCCGTTCAGGAAATGCGTCGAGAATTCTCGGACTCTGAGGTCGTAGGGCCAGCCAGAAGGCACTGCCGTATACGCGTTTACCGTTCAGGCAGTAGGTTAGTTGACTAAGTCAGCTGCAAAGTTTGGTTGTGACTTGGGACCTAATCCCGAACACGTTAGAGCGATATTTTTGCTGCTCTTTGGTCCCTTCGATAACGGGCAGGTGGCAAACCAAATTCGCGTTTGAATGCACGGTTGAATGCGGCTTCAGATTCGTAGCCCACTTCTTCAGCGATGTCTGCCACGCCGCGGGAAGTTGAACCGAGAGCGCGCGCTGCGAGTTGCAGCCGCCACCGCATGAGATAAGCTATCGGAGGTTCAGCGAGATATCGAGTGAAGCGTTCCACGAAAGCTGAGCGCGACGAACCAACTTCGGTCGCTAACTCGGCAATGGTCCAGGGGTGCGCAGTTCGCGAATGAAGAAGCATCAAACTCTTTCCAATGATTGGATCGCGAGCTGCTGCTAACCAGCCTACTTCCTCTTCTGGCAAGCCCGCGAAGTAGCGACGCAACGTGTCAACAAACAGCGCCTCAGACAGCTTAGCCAGCACGGCTTCGCTGCCTGCTCGTCCGGAATTGGCTTCCTCAACCAAATGTAGCAGCGCATTCTCAAGCCAATGACCCGCGCGGTCCGTACGCAAGTTAACTTTGAAAGCCGGCGGCAGACTTCGCAGAATCGGGCTACACAAGAGCGGATCGCAAACCATAAATCCGCAAACGAAACGGGTGACGTCGCCACCACCGCCAGCCTGCATGGTGGTGAAGTCGTGTGCTCGAAGTTTCGCCTTCATTTCGTCAGATAGTTTAGGGGCGACGTCGACTGCACTACACATTTCGTGGGGATCCCCGTGTGTAACGACGATTACATCGCCAGCGGCTAGCGCAATTTCCAGATCGCCTTCGATACGAACAATTCCTGACCCCTCAACCAGAAAATGATAAATCATCAGATGAGGCGCGCCCGGTGTGAGCAGCTGGGCCAACTCCTCCGTTGCCGGTGTGCGAAATCCCCACGGTGCTGAGAACTCTGCGTTGAAGTACAACGCGCCCTTCAACACCACTCCGCGAAGAATTTCAGAAAGAGTATCCATGTCGCGTCTGGACTAACGGCAAAAAGACGCCGGATTCGCAGCAAAGTGATCGTGCTCGCCGGACGTTGGGTCAAATTCTTCGGACTCGCGAGCATGGCCCACTCGCCGTTTGCAGCGCAAGATTCTAGACGTTAGGCGGCAGTGCCGCAATGATTTGAAGAGAGACACACAGAACGGAGGACACGATGCTCACAGCTAATTACAACTATCAGGAAACCTTGGCAGCGTCCGCAAAAGCTAACTGGCGAATCGAGGACATAATTGGCGGCGACAAACGTTTGGATTTCAGCAAACCTTTCATGCCCGAGTCGCTGGCGCGAGTGGAATCGCTGGATTTTCTCAGCAAAGACGAGAAGATCCAGTTAAATCAAATTCGTGGATACGGCTATCTCAACACCTTCGGCGTGGTCGAGGAGTTCATTTTGCCTTTCGTGCTTGACCACGCACGACCGCACCTGAATGAAGATGACTATCGTACTCGCGCACTCTTGCAGTTCGCGAGCGAAGAGGCCAAGCACATTCACCTGTTCAGGAAGTTCGCGGAGGAGTTCAAGGCAGGCTTCGTAACGTACTGCGAAACGATTGGGCCGCCTGAGGAATTCGGAAAGGCCGTCCTGGCCCATAGCCCGCTGGGTGTGGCACTCGTTATCCTGGGAGTCGAGTGGATGACGCAAAAGCACTATCTCGAAAGCGTTCGCGACGACGAAGATCTCGACCCGCAATTCAAGAGCCTGCTCCGTCATCACTGGATTGAAGAAGCGCAACACACCAAATTGGACACACTGATGGTCCAAGCCTTAACCGACAACCGCAGTGCCAGGGAGATCAACAGAGGCATTAGTGACTACTGGGCCATAGGCGTTTTGATCGACAGCGGCATCCCGCAGCAAGTGGAGTTTGACATGCAGGCATTACAACGCGCTTCCGGACGCATTTTGAGCGAACCTGAGCAAGAGCAGTTCCGCTCGATTCAGAGTCAAGCG
>DATBMP010000286.1:0-4431 GCA_036554845.1 Pyrinomonadaceae bacterium | reverse complement strand
CGCTCAAGAAGCAATATCCGCAGCTTCATCTAAAGGCATTCACAATGGTCGAGTTCGATCATTTTGCCCACTTCTACAAAATGAGTGACGAGGATGTTATTCAACAATTGATTGCCGCGGGTTTGGATTCATGCCCCGGTGGCGGTGCAGAGATCTTTCGTGAACCGACACGCTCAATGATCTGTGCGCACAAGTGTGATGCTGACCGGTGGCTCGAATTGTCTGGTAAGGTCCATGCGGCGGGCCTAAAGACCAATGCAACAATGCTTTTCGGTCATATCGAATCGATCGAAGACCGAGTTGACCATCTGATTCGTCTGCGCGAACAGCAGGATCTGTCGCACGGGTTTCAATGCTTCATTCCTCTTGCCTTCTACCCGCCAAATACGCAACTGGCCCACCTGCCCGGACCGTCGGGAGTAGATTCGCTAAAGACAATTGCCGTCGCCCGTCTCCTTCTGGATAACTTCGCTCATATCAAGGCTTACTGGGTAATGCTCGGCAAGCAGCTCGCTCAGGTTGCCTTGCATTACGGCGCTGACGACCTCGACGGCACGATAACGGAAGGTGGGGAACTGACGGAAAGTTACTCCGTAGAGTCGAACAACGAAGTGAAGATGTCGAAACAGGAGATAGTGACCTTAATCGAAGACGCTGGCTTTGAAGCAGTCGAACGTGACACGGTTTACAACCGTATCAATCCTCAGAGTGATACACGCGTCTCTGTACTTTAAATAGCTCACGAATACGGAAATACGGTCTCACTGAAATACCCAAATGCAAACAAAGATACAACCGAGAAAAATCACAGTTGCTCATTCACCCGACTCGGATGATGCTTTCATGTTTTACGGGCTTGCCACAAACAAGCTTCCCACCGGCTCCATCTCCTTCAGCCACATTCTTCAGGATATCCAGACACTGAATGAAGAAGCGATGAAGGGTACCTACGATGTAACTGCTATCAGCTTTCACGCCTACGCTTACGTTGCTGACAAATACATCCTGTTGCCGCATGGCGCTTCAATTGGCGACAAGTATGGTCCCGTGGTCGTCTCGAGTGAGGTACGAGACAAGGACGAGATTTCGAATCTCAAGATCGCGGTCCCCGGAACTTTGACCAGCGCCGTTCTATCTCTCCGGATCTACAACCCCGACTTTCAATACGAAGTAGTTCCCTTCGACAAGATAATTGAGACCGTCCAGAGTGGTCGCTGTGATGCCGGACTACTGATTCACGAAGGACAGCTCTTCTATGAAACGGTCGGACTACACAAGGTCCTCGACCTGGGCGAATGGTGGTATGAAAGAACAGGCTTGCCTCTGCCAATGGGCGGCAATGTCATCAAACGTGATCTGGGAACAGAGGTTATTCGTGAAGTTTCGAAGCTGCTTGAAGAGAGCATTCGCTTCTCATTGGACAACCGAGAAGATGCACTTCAGTACGCAATGCAATTTGCCAGAGAGATGGATTCGGAACTCGCCGATCGCTTCGTCGCGATGTGGGTAAACGATTTGACGTTGGACTATACGGAACGTGGACGTGAAGCGGTGAAGCGACTGCTTGACGAAGGCTACGAGAGCAAACTAATCCCGCATAAAGTAGAAGTTGAATTTGCCGTGTGAGTTTGGCCAGGGTGGAGGATGCTGGGGTGTGCGCGACGGCATGTATGCCACCCTGCCCAGATTTGAGCGGCAAAACCGTCGCGCACATCATCGGAAAGACCGGCCTGTTGTCCGGCTTCTCCCAAAAGCCTGACTTAGCGATTTATCCCATGTAGCAACGCGGCCGCTCGGCGTTGCAAAGTGCGCTTGCGCGCTCTAGAGGTTCATGAGAATTCGCAGCTGGTCTCCGATGTGAGGACCTGAAAAAGATCGACGTTGAACCTGTTGGATAATCCTTCTTTGAGACTTTTTCTTGTTTGCCACCACAGGTTTCAAGCTCAGGATAGTAAGGACGGCGGCAAAGTCAATAAGATAACGTGTTGAACGGAAAGCACATTACACTAGTTGCAGCATTCGTTGCAACTGTAAACTGAGGGTCGAGCCAGAAAGCTGAAAAGTGCACCTTCACCCCGGCTCCGCGACTGGCAACATGAGCGGAATTGAACGCATCACAGCCCAAGTCTTGAAAACGCCTGTTTAGCTCATAAAACTCTGGTACGAAAGAAATGAAACGACTACTTAACTTAACGAATTCTCTAACGGCCGTATTGTTTGTCGCGCTTGTGGTTTCGATGGCGTCAGCACAGGAGTTGTCGGGATCGGGTCAACTAAGCCAGGCAGAAATCAATCGCGTGATCGCGGCTTTTACGGCGAAGGAAACTGAGTTTCGCACGGCACTTAACAACTACTCATTCAAGCGTGACGCTACTATTCAAAGTCTGGGCTTTGGCAAACAGGTGAC
Organism: Pyrinomonadaceae bacterium; assembly: GCA_036554845.1. GTDB lineage: Bacteria > Acidobacteriota > Blastocatellia > Pyrinomonadales > Pyrinomonadaceae > PSRF01. Next base: position 2,024 of record DATBMP010000286.1, on the reverse strand, counting down.
CGGCGAGTTTCGACGCGTCTCGACCTTTACCTTCGACGATTCGGGAAACCGGTACGAGAAGATCACCTATTTTCCCATGCCCTCCTTCGCCGGTGCAGTGACTCAGGAGGACCTCGACGACCTTGGTGGTATTCAACCCTTCGCACTCGAACCTGCAAAGATCCCGGCGTACAACTTCAGGTATGTGGGAAAAGAGAAGATCGATGAATTGAACCTGTATGTGTTCGACGTAACACCGAAAGTTATGCCGGATGCCAAGAAAACAAAAGAGCGGTTCTTTCTCGGTAGAATCTGGGTTGATGATCGTGATCTGCAGATTGTGAAGACAAAGGGCAAGGGTGTACCAGAAACGAAAACGAACAAGTTTCCCGTGGTCGAGACTTATCGCGAACAGATCGATAAGTATTGGTTTCCGACTTACTCGTACGCTGATGAGGAGTTAAATTTTGAGGATGGCGGCACACTGCACGTACGCATGCAGGTAAGGTACAGCGACTTTGCTCCGGCACGAGCCACGATCAAGATTACTGAGATCGATGAGGCTGACGAGAAGAAAGAACCACCGGCGCCGACTAAACCGAAGCCTTAACTCTTCTTTCGCGTATCGCCGGATCCGAAATACCAAGTTCACGCGCGACCAGCGCGTGAACTTTTTTTACGAGTTCATTCACATCGTCGTCAGTCGAAACTCCAGCAGTCGAGACTGGCGGCAATAAAACCATCTCGATAACTCCGGGTTTCGCAATGCCCGTTCCTTTCCCCATAAGCTTGTCCGTATTCTTCATCGCCACAGGGACGATGGGAACGCCAGCTTGGGCAGCCATGTAGAACGCGCCCTTCTTAAACGGCAGAAATTCACCTGGCTTAGCGCGAGTACCTTCCGCAAAAACACCAAACGATATTCCTGAACGTATGCGTGCAGTGGCTTCTTCTGTTGTTTGCAAGGCGCGCTCGCGATTCGATCTGTCGATGGCCATCACATTGACGAAGCCCATTCCCACGCCAAGGATCGGAACTTTCAGCAACTCTTTCTTAGCGAGAATTCCGATTCGGCGATCCAGGTAGTGAAACAGCGTCGCGGTATCGAGGTAGGAACGATGGTTGGAGATGAAAACGTAAGTCTGATTTGGATCGAGATGCTCTTTTCCCCGTACCCTAACTTTCATTCCGCTTAGTCGCAGCCAGTTCCGGGCCCCAAACATGGCCCATGGATAGACCAGTTCATGCTTCCGCATCAGCCAGGCAATGGTAAGTGCCGGCGGTCCGAAGATTAATAACAACGCACCAGCAACGAATAAGGACCACCAGTAGTAAAGCTTCCCCAACAATCGCGGCTGAGCATGTATGTTAGACTCCGCACCTGACCCGCGTCGTGCAGTTCTAACTTCAACAAAATCACTCGAGGAATCTCCTGAATGGCTCGTCATCAGACTGTTTATCTTACCTGCCTGGGTTTGGTTCTTCTCTGCGTTGCTGCCCTTCCAATCAATGCACAGAGACCTTCGCGTGGGGCGGCAACTGCGGGCCTACCTTCGCCTCGGTCAGTCCTGGGCTTCAATCCCGGCGATGATCGCAAGATTGCAGACTGGGGACAGATTACAGACTATTTCGCACGATTGGACAAGGCGTCAGATCGCGTGGCTATTCAGTCGTTGGGCCAGTCAACACTTGGACGGCCTCTTATCGCAGCCTTCATCAGCTCGAGAGAGAACCTGCTGGCCCTTAAGAAGTACAAAGACATTCAAGGCAGGCTTGCGGATCCGCGGAAGATAATCAACGAGACCGAGCGCACTCGATTACTCAATGAAGGAAAGGTAGTTGTTGCCATCTCTTGTTCGATCCATTCGAGTGAGATCGTGGCGTCACAAATGTCGATGCAATTCGCGTATGAACTCGCCAGCGGAAACGATCCTGAGACACGCGAAATCCTCGGCAACACAATTTTGATCTTGATCCCGTCACCAAATCCGGATGGTATCGATATCATCGCCAATTGGTACCGCAAAACATTAGGGACACCTTAC
>DATBMP010000278.1:0-3780 GCA_036554845.1 Pyrinomonadaceae bacterium | reverse complement strand
AGCCACCCTTCCTGACCTGTTATTTCCTCAGAGATCACTCAATCAATAACAAGTCAGGAAGGGTGGCTTGCCCCCGCTCTTCATTCTAGCGTCGTCTTTTACTTTTGAGGCAAGGCCGTATGCGTAGATGATGCCGAACCTGCTTAAACCTCGATTTTGATCAGGCCGTCCTCAACAAACACTCGATACACCTTTATTTGTTCTCTCACTGTCAGACAAGTCCCAGTCCTAACGTCAAACTGCCAACCATGCCAATCGCACTCCACCGTGTGTCCATGCAACGTCCCTGATGCCAAAGGCGCCCCTTTGTGGGGACAGAAGTTGTCGATGGCATGAAACTCGCCATCTACATTAAACAGGGCTAACTCGCGACCATTGGAAAGCTCGACGGTCACACCCTGGCCAGGAGGTACATCCTCGACACGGCCAATCGTGACGATCTGCCCGTTCCGCGCCGCCTCTTCTGTTTCATCGGAGTCAGTATCAAATGATTGCATCACAAACGAATCGTAACAAAACAGTTTTTCACGAGCCAGACAGGCAAGTTTCAGCCACCTCGAACGTTCTTTCGTTGCAGCGCGATAAACCCTCTCTCCTGGCGCTGACTAAATCAAAAAATTTTGGTCACAGATGGGAGATGGAATGAACAAGAGAATCATTAACGTTTTGGGTGTCCTGGCACTTATAACCGTTGTTACTAGTCAGGTACTGGCAAAAGAGATAACTGTGCGCGGTCGTCTGCAACCGACCGTGGAGTCAGGTGGTTGGCTGATCGCGACCCCTGATAAGAGCTACGTGCTTCTAAACGCGAATCGATTCACGAACGAGAGTTGGTTTAAGGAGTTGACCGAGGTTGAAGCAACGGGCGAAACCAAAGATGTCATGACGATCTACATGCAAGGCACGCCTTTTGAAGCGCGAACCTTGAAAGCTGTCGAGCAGGGACAAGCAGTTACTGCGCCGCCGAGGTCCGCAACAAGGGTCACGGTAGCTGGCGACTCGATCGTTCAGGCGCAACCTGACACTGCGATCCTGACTTTGTCTGTCGTAACGCAAGCAAAGTCAGCGATAGACGCACAACAGGAAAACGCCAGAAAGAGCGATGCCCTGGTGAAAACTTTGAAAACTGCTGCGGGTGCAAACGCTGAAGTTAAAACCAGTGGTTATGTTCTGCAGCCGATGCGCGTGTATCGCGAAAATCAACCGCCGACTATCACGGGTTACGAAGCTCGCAACAGCGTCACCGTAGTTTTGAGCGACCTGACTAAGGTAGGAACGGTGATCGACGCGGCAACGCAAGCCGGCGCAAACGATGTCTCAGGAATCTCGTTTAGCTTGAGACAGGATCGACCAGCACGTGATGAAGCGTTGCGGCAAGCAACTCGCGAAGCGATGAGCAAGGCCCAGGTTATGGCCCAGGCACTTGGAGGTCGCGTGGTAAGGATCGTTGAGGTGCAGGAGGAAGGCACTGTTCGACCGATACCAATATACGAAGCGCGGATGGATACGATGAAAATGGCAGGTGCATCAACACCCATTGAAGTAGGAACACTCGATGTAACTTCGCGGGTTCAATTAGTTGCGGAGATTGAAATCGGCTAACGCGTGGTTCCTTTGCAGGGCGGCGCTCGGTGGCCGCCCGAACGCTGACTAAGCCAGCGTTACAAAGCGAAAGCGCATTGATAAGCAGGGATTGCATTCTTGGTGACAACGGGCGTCCACGGATTGCCGCCCGACAAAATTAAGGTTAGTTCCCTCAGTTTCGCGAGCCATTAAGCTCGTCCCCAGCCCCCCAGGAAAGAAAACTACCAAGCTGCCTCGTTTAGAAACGAGGCCCGCATTTTTTTGCAAGGAGGAATGTCATGGCTAGATATCGGGACGACGATGTTGATGAGCGCAGTTACTATTCTCGAGATGCGAGGTTTGAACGCGAGCGCCCCTGGAATTTCAACAGTCCATTCATAGAACACAGACGTGCGGACGAGTATTCATCCGAACGCGGCGGTCGAGGCAGATTTGGCGAGCGTGCTGATTATGAATACGACGAGCCCAGATTCTCAAACTATCCCGAACATCAACGTGAAGGTTACGACCGTTCTTATGATCGCGGTTACGAAGGCAGGCGTGAATCTTTTACGGCTGGCCGGTCGAGGCTGCGGGCCCGTGACATCATGACTCGCGAGCTCGCGATCGCCACACTCGATACAAGCTTGATGGAAGTGGCCATCATGATGCGTGACGAGGACACGGGTGTAATCCCGGTCGTTGATTCCCGGTTGGCCGGAAATGGTGGAAGAAACGCAAACGCGACGCGTGGCGCGTTTGTTTACGGCCGGCTCGTGGGTTTGATAACCGATCGCGACCTGGTCTGTCGTGCTGTTGCCGAAGGTAAGGATTGCCGCGACACGCGAGCCGAAGAGGTTATGTCAACCGACATCGTTAGCGCGAGACCAAATGATCGCGTGGTGGACATCATTCGCCGCATGGGTGACAAACAGGTGCGGCGAATACCGGTTACTTCCGACAATGGGACCCTAAGGGGAATGATCTCGATGAGCGACATTGCGCTCGAGACCGATGCCGACCGTGAACTGGCCCAGGCTTTGGAAGAGATCTCGAAGGAGTCGTCCTTTTGGGGAAGACTGTTCACTTAAATCATGATCCTATGGGACTGCGGGCGTCTCGCCCGCCCGCTGACCTTTCCTATCACTCTGCACAAACCATAGTTTCAGCACTTCAAATCTCTTGTTGAGGTAAGGAATGAGTAGCAACTGAGTTTAGCCAGCACGGTCCAGAGTCGTCGTTGGTCTTTCAATCTTTTTGGGCTTATTCTTGTGGCCATGCCAAAACCGAATCAGGAGCTCTCGTATCTCACATTCAGTGGGAAGGTCAGACCTTCGGGTCGACTTTGGAATCCCGCTGCAGACGTTTATCGCACAGATCAAGGTTGGTTAGTGAAGGTTGACCTGGCCGGAATCTGCTCTGATGAACTCGAAATTGTTGTTGATTCGTCGCATCTCAGAATCAGCGGTTGTCGTCGCGACACGAACTTTAAAGAGGGTTTCACTTACCAGCAGATGGAGATCACTTATAGCCGATTCGAAAAGACGATTCAGTTTCCTGTTGAGATTGGCTCAGCCTCTTTAGAACGTCATTACAGCGATGGCTTTCTCCTGATTACCCTGAACGAGAAATGATGAGCGCAAATTGAGTAAAGCAATGTCCGAACAGCCAAACACTCCCGAAACGACAGTCGAACCTCCGGCATCCGAAACCAAATCGGACACTCCCGGCCAGGAGACGACTCCACAACGGTTTGAGATTCCGGTTCTCGCACTACAGAACACCACACTTTTCCCCGAAACGGTGGTACCGCTATCCGTGGGACGGCCGCGGTCTGTCGGCGCTGTGGAAACAGCATTATCGACTCCAGAAAAGTTGCTGGGCTGCATCACGGTTAAACCCGAAATCCAGAGTGCGACCGGCGACGCTCGACCAACGGATCTGTATGAAATCGGCACGCTGGTGATCATTAAACGAATGGAACGGGTTGAAGACACGCTGCACATCATCGTTCAGGGCACCGAACGAATCCGAGGTACCGATTGGAAACAGGAAGAACCCTACCTTCGCGCTGTCGTTGAGATCCTGCCAGCTCCCGTAACCATCGATCAGGAAGAGGTTGAGGCGACCAAACGTAACGTTCAGGCGATGATTCAACAGGCGCTGGCGCTGTTGCCCGGTGTTCCTCCGGAAGTGCGAGTAGCAATTCTCGGATCA
>DATBMP010000266.1:0-3917 GCA_036554845.1 Pyrinomonadaceae bacterium | reverse complement strand
GCGTGTGTGGCCCGGCGAGAGCGTTTTTGTTGACTACACGCTGCCGGATGCGCGTCGCTGGTGGGGCGATCTCCATCGTGCGTACACCGATTTTGGAGTCGCAGGCATCTGGACTGATATGAACGAACCGTCCGATTTTGTAGACCAAACGGGAAAGAACCAGATCGATGTAATCAGCTACGACGAAGGTGAGAACTCAACACACGCGAAGAACCGCAACGTGTTTGCCTTGTTGATGGCGCGAGCGACTTACGAAGGTCTCGAACGGTTGCAACCCGAAAAGCGCCCCTTTGTGATCACCCGTGCTGCGTATGCCGGAGTTCAGCGCTACGCGACGATGTGGACTGGCGATACAAATAGCACCTGGGACGCGCTGGCGCTGAGTCTTCCGATGTTTCAAAGCCTGGGACTTTCTGGTGAACCTTTTGTCGGCAGTGACGTGGGCGGGTTTATCGGGCGCGGCAATGGAGAGTTACTGACACGTTCCTATCAAGTCGGTTTTCTTGCGCCGTTCTTTCGCAACCACAAAGTGATCGATGGTTATGATCAAGAGCCGTGGCGTTTTGGCAAGTACTACGAAGACATCATTCGTAAATATCTGAAACTCCGTTACGAGTTGCTGCCGTTTCTCTATACGACGCTCGAAGAAGCGCATCGCACCGGCGTCCCGTTGTTTCGACCGTTGGTGTTGAACTTCCAGGATGATCCAAACACCTACAACCTGGATGACCAGTTCATGGTCGGTGAGGCGTTAATGGTCGCTCCAATTTTGAGTCCCGGTGTCACTGAGCGTTTGGTCTACCTGCCGAAGGGAACGTGGTACGACTATTGGACCACTAAAAAGTATGAAGGTGGGACGATGATCCGCGTGGAAGCACCATTAGACACGGTGCCGATGTTTGTCCGCGGTGGTTCCATTATTGCCAAAGCGCCGGCGATGAATTTTGTGAATGAGAAACCTTGGGATCCGATCAGTTTTGAAATCTACCCGGATGACAACGGTTCCGCGCAAACTGAGCTTTATGAAGACGATGGCCTGAGTCCGGATTACAAGAAAGGTGAGTACCGTCGCACTGATGTCAGTGTTTCACGGACGCGTCAGGGTTCACAGGTCAGCATGAAGTTTGACGGCCAATATAATCCGGGCAAGCGGCGGCTAATCTTTGAAATTAGATCGTTGGGAAGAAGTAGAACTGCGAGCGTGATGGATGATGGTAATCCACGCACGCTCTATTTTCGTTAATCTTGTTTAATTAAGTTCATAACCAGTCTATGAAATCACTAATCATCCATGGCCATTTTTATCAACCACCTCGCGAGAATCCCTGGACCGGCGAGATTGAACAGGAACGAGGCGCCGAGCCTTACCATGATTGGAACGAACGCATTCATGCTGAGTGTTATGCAGCCAATGCATCCGCGCGGACCATCGCAGAAGACGGCTCAGTGAAAATCGTTAACAACTACGAGCGCATCAGTTTCAACTTTGGACCAACACTCCTTTCCTGGCTCGAGCGTCATCATCCCGAAACCTACGAAAAGATCTTAGAAGCAGATCGAACCAGCGTGCGCTCACGTTCGGGGCACGGCAACGCCATCGCCCAGGCTTACGGCCATGCGATCCTGCCGCTCTCAAGCGAACACGATCGCTTAACGCAAGTACGGTGGGGTATCGCGGATTTCCGTTACCGTTTCAAACGCAAACCAGAATCACTCTGGTTGCCTGAGACGGCTTGCAATGATGCGACGCTGGAGTTGCTGATCGAACAAGGACTTCGCTACGTGATTCTTGCGCCATCTCAAGCCGAGTGGTATCGGCGAGTGGGAACCCACGAGTGGCTACCTGCTGCGAACGAAGAGATCAATACGAGCCGCGCGTATCGCTATCTTCACCAGGATGGATCAGGAAGATCGATTGCCGTCTTTTTCTACAACGGCGCCCTGTCGCGCGCCATCGCCTTTGAACGTGTGCTGACTTCCAGCCCACAACTTGTTGCTCTGTTCAGCCGTTCTGCCGATTCCGGAAGTTTGGTTAATCTGGCCACCGACGGAGAAACCTACGGTCATCATTTCAAGTTCGGCGACCTTTGTCTGGCCCATGCCCTCGAGATTGAAGCGCCGCAAGCTGGATTTGAGATGACAAACTATGGCGAGTTCCTCGATAAGTTTCCGCCGGAGTATGAAGTGAAGATTCAGGCCGGCCAACGAGGTGAAGGTAGTTCGTGGAGCTGTTCCCACGGAGTCGATCGATGGATGCGAGACTGTGGATGTCTAACAGGGGCCGAACCCGGTTGGAACCAGCAGTGGCGTGCGCCTTTACGTGCGGCACTGGAGTTTCTTCGCGACGATGCGGCACGACAATTCGAGATCATGGGAGGCGAGCTGTTTACCGATCCGTGGAGCGCTCGCAACAACTACATCGAGGTGATCTTAAGTGAAGGGAATCCTGGCGTTACCTCGCGCGTCCCGAAGTTTGATGCAGCGACGATGTCCCGAGAGGAGTTTCTCAGTCGTCAGGCCCGTCGCGAACTTTCCCTAATGGAGCAGCAACGTGCATTCACGTTGCTCGAGATGCAGCGCTCCTCCCTACTGATGTTCACAAGTTGTGGTTGGTTCTTTTCGGATATTTCGGGAATCGAAACGGTGCAGATCCTGAGATACTCGGCGCGGGTGATCGAATTGATGAACGAGCTGGATCTACCATCGCCGCGAGCTAAGTTTCTCGAGATTCTGAGTGAAGCGAAAAGCAACAAGCCAGAAGAGGGAAGTGGGTCGGACGTCTTCATACGCCGGGCAGAAGCAGCGAAGAAACGCGATTCACGAGATCGAGCGAACCAACCAGAAGCATTAGTGTAGTTTCGATCTTTTTTCACCACCCGATAATGAAAAAACCGGCCGCAAGCAAGGGGAAGACTTCGAAATCGACAACGAAGGCCGCGACTCTGGACAACGTTGAGATCAATCGCTTTCTCGCGCTCAAGCATCCAGATCCTCATCGCATACTTGGACCACACCTGGTTGACGGCAAGATTGTGATTCGAGTGTTTCGTCCAGATGCTGAGAAGGTCGAGCTGATCCTTCTGAAGAAGGAAGCACCACCATTCGAAAAGATCGACGCCGCTGGGCTCTTCGAAATCCAACTCTCCGGAACCAGAATTCCTTCCTATCGACTGAAGGTTAACTATCCCGCCAGTCAAACCTTTACCCTGCGCGACCCTTATAGTTTTCCATCCACCGTTGGAGAACTCGATCTACATCTTTTCGCTGAAGGGCGACATGAAGAGATCTATGAAAAGCTTGGCTCGCACGTACGGAAAATTGGTCGAATAACGGGTGTGTCTTTTGCGGTTTGGGCACCGCAAGCTGACAGCGTCAGTGTGGTCGGAGACTTCAATGGTTGGGACGGACGGCTTCATCAGATGCGCAATCTTTATGGCTCGGGTGTTTGGGAGATATTCATTCCCGATCTTGGACCAGGTGCGCTCTACAAATACGAGATTCGTTCGCGCGGGTGGCTCCCGTTTCTAAAAACAGATCCTTATGCGCAGTACACCGAAGCGCCGCCCGGAACTTCATCGATCGTTTACGATTCATCGTTCAAGTTTCGAGATTCGAAATGGATCAAAGCCCGGGCGACTCGGGAACACTATCGATCTCCACTGTCGATCTATGAACTTCATCTGGGTTCATGGCGTCGAGTGCGGGAAGAGAACAACAGACCCTTCGGTTATCGCGAGTTGGCGGAACCGCTTGCCACTTACGTACTGGAGATGGGTTTCACACACGTGGAGTTTCTCCCTCTTAAGGAGCATCCGTATGGTCCATCGTGGGGTTATCAGGTTAGCAACTACTTTGCGCCATCGGCGAGATACGGAGAACCTGATGATCTTCGTTACCTGATTGATTATCTTCATCGA
>DATBMP010000258.1:0-2386 GCA_036554845.1 Pyrinomonadaceae bacterium | reverse complement strand
CGATCGTGTTAATAGCTGTTGCGGGCATCTGGGCAGCGTCAGCTGTGGAAAGAATTGTGGGTAGGAAGGATCCGGGTAAGGTCGTGGTTGATGAGGTAGCGGGTCAACTGGTTGCGCTGACAACGGTGCCGCTTATGTTTCGTTCGTGGTGGCCTATCGTTCTGGCATTTCTAGTTTTTCGCTTTTTCGACATAGTTAAGCCATATCCGGCGGGCAGACTTGAGTCACTCGCAGGGGGCTTGGGAATCATGGCAGACGATTTAGTTGCTGGTGTGTATGCAGCGGTGGTCGTCGGCGCCGCAGTCGGCATGAACTGGGTGGCTTAGGAGAAGATCATGAGGGACGCGAAGAATCCGGGAACGACATCACAACAGAATCAGGCCGAGAGAAGTGCCGATGAGCGTCGTTCTGAGGCGACCAGCAACGAGACGTTAAGTGACCTGGAAAAAAGTGAGAAGGTCGGCGCCGAAGACAATGAGCGCGAAGAGATTCCAGCTCCTGATGCCGAGCCTGCTGAACCGCGAGAGAACCGTGACGACGCTGGCCCAATGTAGTCCGAAATCCCACCTGCCGCAAAAACGGTGAAGAAAAATATGTAGCCGCGGATGAACGCGGATGACGCGGATCGAATAAGTTTTCGAAAGCCGTTCGCCCAATCCGCGTTCATCGCGGCCGAATATTTTTCTTCGCATCCGCCAATAGCTTTTTGTGCAAAGCGGATCCTGCCTGTTACCATACGCCTCGTTACAGCACGCACCACACAAACACACTGCTAAGCAAAGTTCGAATTGAAACGATCACGTCCAGCGAGAAAGCCTTCCACTATTGATAATGCCTGAAACTTCCTTTCGTATTTTCGTTGCGGATGACATAAGCGACAGAGGCCTGCAACCATTGCGTGATGCCGGCTTCAGAGTCGAGAAACGTACCGGACTTTCGTCTTCAGATCTACAGAAAGCTTTAGCCGGTGCTGCTGGTCTGATCGTTCGCAGCGAAACAAAAGTTACTTCCGATCTGCTTGACAAGTCTCCCGACCTTCGTGTCGTGGGCAGAGCTGGCGTGGGTGTCGATAACATCGATGTCGCTGCCGCAACCGAACACGGCGTAGTTGTAATGAACGCGCCGGACGGGAACACAATCACGACGGCCGAACACACGCTCGCGTTGATAATCGCGTTGGCGCGTCGCGTACCGCAGGCGAATGCTAGTTTGAAGTCAGGTAATTGGGAGCGAAAGCGCTTCATCGGCGTTGAACTTCAAGGCAAGACCCTGGGAATCGTCGGCTTGGGCCGTATCGGTCGAGTCGTAGCGAGCCGCGCCAGAGCTTTTGGAATGACTATCGTGGCTTTCGATCCTTTTATTGCTCCTGAGCAGGCGAAGGATTTGGATATAGAACTCGCGCCGCTCGAAGAGGTTTTTGCTCGCGCAGATTTTCTGACGGTCCATACTCCGTTGACCAATGAGACCCGGGGCATCATCGATGACGATGCCTTTGCAAAAATGAAGAAGGGTGTGCGGATCATCAATTGTGCCCGCGGAGGATTGATCAAAGAGAACGCACTTTACGAAGCAATTAAATCCGGAATTGTGGCCGGCGCCGCCCTCGATGTTTTTGAGAAGGAACCACCGACTTCAGAGCAGCCACTGCTTACGCTCGACGAAGTGATTGTCACACCGCACCTCGGCGCCTCGACCGCTGAAGCGCAGGAAGGAGTGGCCTTTACTGTTGCGGAACAGATGCGCGACTACCTCTTGACTGGTGCGTTACGCGGTGCCGTGAATGTGCCTGCACTGGGCGCCAAAGAGCTACACACACTCCAGCCGTATCTGGAACTAGCAGGGCGACTTGGTAGATTTCAGGCCCAGCTCGTGGACAGCGCCGTGCGAGAGGTGAGACTCGAGTATGCCGGAGAGATTGTTGATCTCGATGCGGCTCCGGTTACGCGTGCGTTTCTCGCCGGGCTGTTGCGGGATGTTAGTGCTCGTGTGAACCTCGTCAACGCATTTCTGATCGCCGAAGAGCGAGGAATCAATGTCACGACCAGTTATGTTCGAAGTGGAGTTGATACAGTTCCCGCAATTCAAACTCGTGTTATTTCAGACAAGGGTGAACAGACGGTCTCGGGGACATTATTTGGTTATGGTAACGCCGCGCGTGAGGGCAGGTTGACTGAGATAAATGGATTTCACATCGAAGCTGTGCCGCATGGTTATATGTTGGTGCTCCGAAACCGCGACGTTCCGGGGGTGATTGGGCAGATCGGAACCTTGCTCGGTTCAGCGGGAATCAATATCAGCCGTTTTCAATTGGGACGACGTGAGCGGGGCGGGGAAGCGATGGCCGTTGTTGAGGTTGACGCGCCACTCGATCCTCAGCTGTTAGATC
>DATBMP010000190.1:0-3896 GCA_036554845.1 Pyrinomonadaceae bacterium | reverse complement strand
GCAATCCACAATGTCTCGCCTGACAACTAACACCCATTCGCCGTATATTCTTCTTAGAATCCTTTCAAGCAGAGGCCTCTAAATGACCTGGATCAAAACCATCGGAATTGACGAAGCCGACGAAGAACTCAAACAGGCAATGGAAGCGCAACGCGAGATCTACCCCGCGGAGTACGCTGTTCCCATTCACCCTACACCCGATGGTGGCGGGTCCCAGATCGTCGCCTCGCACAGTCTGATTCCCGAAGCATTGCATCACGCCTTCTCAACCTTTGGCGTATTGATGTCCCCAGACCTTCCTCTCTCCCGCAAGCAACACGAGATGATCACGACGGTCGTCTCGGTCCTGAATCGCTGTCATTATTGAATCGAGTCTCACGCAGAGTTTCTGCGTCGCGTCACCCTCGATGAAGAACTGGTCCAGGCGCTCGAGGACGACTACACCAGGGCGCCGCTCTCGGATGCCGATCGAACGATGCTGGACTACGTTGCGAAGATCACTCGCGACGCAACGAAGATCAGCCGCGATGATCATGAACACCTCAGGGAAGTAGGTTTCGACGACAAAGCGATCCTCCAGATCACTCTCATCGCCTCCTGGTTCAACTACATCAACCGTGTTGCGGATGCGCTAGGGGTGGGGCGTGAGTAGGGAGGCTTCAACGTCATAGTCGGGTGATCTTGAGGAAAATCACCAATTGACGGCTAAAGACCGGCAAATCCGACAGCAGATACGACTCTGGACAAGGGCGAAGTGGAAGGAACACGGGTGTTCTTGACTCCCAGGCGGTGTGGGGCTACGGCCCCGCTATTGCTTTCGAAAGTGACCGTGTTAAATTGGTGTTAGTCAACGTTATCTCGCATCCAACACGACTACTCTTCCCACGCCTTAAAGTGGACGAATAAAACAGCTCTTTGTCTTTGCATTTTTGAGTTCCCTTCTTAGCCCAGAAGAGGACAAATTGTTGTGAATGCTGCATGCCGAGCGGGAATCTCGCGATTCAACCTCGCGTGTATGTTTTCGCTTCCTTACGCGCAAAGGAATTTGTATGGATCTGGTTTCACGACCCCGAAGTTACTCCTCGTATGCCTTTTTGTTTCTTGCTCCGCAATTCTTTTTCGAATCACTTTGGTCGTTCAGGCAGGTTACGACAAGCTACGAAACAGTTTCGCCTTGTCACGAAACCGTTGGGTAACCACTGATTAGTAGTTCCGTCCTCGAGGGGAAATATCATGTTCGAGTTTCTTTCTACTCGTCACCTTAAGTTGTCAGTGGTACTTTCCACTTTCTTATTGGTTGCCGCTGGCAACGATCAAAGCTTCAACTACCTGAATGCAAGTCAAACCGCAGATCCCAATTCGACGGCCCAAACCTTCGTTGTGATTAACGCGAACGACGCCGGTGCTGGTTCTTTGCGACAAGCGTTGCTCGACGCGAATAGCATCGCTGGCGCCGACAATGTTGTCTTCAACATACCTGGTTCGGGAGTGAAGACGATCAATCTGGCCACACCTCTACCTGACATCACCCAGCAGGTTTCGATAGATGCCACAACCCAACCCGGTTATGGAGCTTCTCCTTTGATAGAACTGAATGGCGCCGCAACCGGAAGTAGTGGTTCTGGCTTCGTTCTCAAAGCAGGGAACTGCGTTGTCAAGGGGTTTGCCATCAATCGCTTCCCGGCTGCCGGAATTTGGCTCTCCTCCACGGGCGGTCACACGATTCAAGCGAACTTCATCGGCACTGATCCGACCGGAACCATCGCACGCGGAAACAATCCGGGAATACTTGTCTCTAGTTCAACCGGAAATCTTATTGGAGGACTGGCGGAAAGCGCACGAAACATCATCTCAGGTAACGCACTGGGCATTCAAATCAGTGGTCCAACCGCCCCAACGTCCAGTAACTCAGTGCTCAATAACTACATCGGGATTAAAGCTGATGGCGTAGGCGCGCTGCCAAATACGTCGGGCGGAATAGTGATCTCTGATGCCTCGAACAACATTATCGGTGGAATAGATCGGAGAGCTGCCAACAGGATCGAATCGAATGGGGGACCGGGTATTCTTGTCTCTGCAAACGGAAACCGAAACTCGATTCGCGGGAATTCAATTCACGGTAATACCGGCCTGGGCATTGATCTAAGCAGTGGATCACAAGGCATCACGAACAATGATAATTGCGATGCCGATGGCGGGGCGAACAACTTTCAGAACTTTCCGATCCTAACTTCGGCGGTTAGTACCACTAACAGCACCGAGGTACAAGGAACGATCAACTCAGCAGCCAGCACCGTGATCACTCTCGATGTTTACGCTAGCGCTACTTGTGATCTCTCCGGATCAGGCGAAGGACAAACGCACCTTAATGCCATCACGGTGACCACTGGAACTAATTGCAGCGTCGGATTTGCTCTTTCGCTTCCAGTGGCAGTTGGCGGACGGTTTATTACCGCTACGGCGACTGATGCCAACGGCAATACCTCGGAATTCTCCAGCTGTCTGCAAGCGTCCGGCCCGCCCCCACCAACGCTTAAGTTCAGTGCTCCCAGCTACAACGTGAATGAGGGCGTGACGACGGCCACCATTACCGTTTCGCGCTCTGGCGACCTGACAAACGCGTTGACAGTTGATTACGCCACCTCTGACTATTCAGCCAGGCAGCAGTCAGACTACTCCCTGGCATTCGGAAGACTGAACTTTGGTGCTGGCGAGATAAGCAAGACGTTCCCTGTTCTGATCACCAAAGACGCGTATTTGGAAGGTAATGAAGCTGTCCTTCTCAAGCTAAGCAATCCAATCGGCGGCGCCATTTTGGATTCGCCTTACACGGCAGTTCTGACGATCATCGATGACCCATCTGTGCCGACTGCCAGCCAACCAATCGATGAGCCGCGGACCTTTGTGGGACAGCACTATCACGACTTTCTCAATCGTGAACCCGATCAGGCGGGTTGGGATTACTGGTCTGGTCAACTCAGCGCTTGTGGTGGCGATGTGTTGTGCATGCACCAGCGTCGCATCGCGGTAAGTGCCGCCTATTTTGTCGAGAACGAGTTTCAGCGTACTGGTTTTGTAGTTTACCGTTTACATCGTGCTGCCTTTGGCACCTGGCCCGGTGGACCACAACGGGCAAATCTGACTTTTCAGCAGTTCATGACAGACCGGAGTTTCCTGATGGATGGACCAGGCCTGGCACAAAGCACGATCGATTTTGCGAATGCGTTCGTGCTGCGGCCGGAGTTCATCGCGGCCTATCCGATATCGTTCGACAACGCGCAGTTTGTAAACAAGCTGTTCGACACCGCTTCGTTGACGCCATTCACTACTGAACGACAGCAACAGATCGCTGCGATGAATGCCGGAAAGACGCGCGCGCAGGTCTTGCTGGATGTGATCGAGATCCCCGCCTTCAAAGACCGGGAATACAATCGTGCCTTTGTCTTGATGCAGTACTTCGGTTACTTGCGGCGGGATCCGGACCAGGGAGGCTACGACTTCTGGCTGGGTATTGTGAACAATCAGGCCCTGAACAACTATTACGCAATGGTCTGCGCGTTCATAACTTCGGCCGAATATCAACAGCGCTTCGGAACGCTTGTGACACGTACTGATCAGGAGTGTGCGGCCGCAGTGACGCCGTAGGTCAGAAGTCGGAAGTCGGGGGTCTGTGGTCAGAGGTCGATCCACTTAAGCACACGAAGGTTTGCAAGACGGCGATCCACGAAAAACACTTCTGACTTCCGACTTCTGATCTCTGACTTCTGATCCCTGACTTCCGACCTCCGACCTCCGCCTCTCCGACCTTCAATCTTCACCGTTTCTTGCCACGGCTCATATCTCGCTGTTAATCTTTCTTTCCAATCCACGCCTGAGAGGAGTTTTGTAATGAAGAG
>DATBMP010000181.1:0-9805 GCA_036554845.1 Pyrinomonadaceae bacterium | reverse complement strand
CCAGATTCGCTTCAACATTAGTATCTGTCCCTTATGCTGTGATTCGTGATCTATCAGATGATGAAGAATCCAACGGAGCGTATGTTCATGTAAGCCGTCTTGCTTTTGGATGTTGTAGGTCTTCTCAAGGTCCGCGTCGGTCCAGGTAAGAAGCAGTTCACGCGTTTGCTGACGGATTTTTTGGATCTCGTTGAGACAAAACTCTGCTGTGTAACCACGCTTCGCAAAGCCTTCAGGATCTTCGAGCACGTCCCAGCAAGCCATGGAACGAACAGTGTCATCAATCTTGTTTCCCAACACGATACACTGCAGCCACCACCATTCCGCTTCGCCGATATGCAGAACAAGCGCGCCGATTGGATGAGCGCCGAGAAAAGCCGGGCGGCCGATCTGCTGTTCATTCAGTGAGATCACAGCATCGCGAACCTGCCCTCGCACCTCTTCCATTCCACTGAAGAGTAGTCCTATATCTCGAGACAAGCCTGGATAGGGAATCAATGTGTGTAGTGCCATGGTTGTCTCCATCAAATATTGCCGATTGCCAATTGACGATTGACGTTTGACGGCAGTCGGATCGGGCGGAGATCGGAAAATCGACAATCGACAATTACCTGCTGACTCTAACCGTCGTCATTAAGAACAAAGCCGCCAATAACCCGATCGCGGCGCTAACCAGAAACGCCACCTCAGGCCCACTCCAACTCCACAACGCGCCCATCAGTAGTGACGCCGGAAACACGGTTATTCCGAACGCAAGATTATACAACCCGTAAGCTGTGCCACGCTGATCCGGCTTCACCAGATCCGCAACAAGTGCCTTCTCTGCGCCTTCAACCAACCCGAAGTAGATTCCGTAGATCACAAACAGTATCCAAACCGAGATCGCATTCGACACAAACGCAAACCCCGCGTACACAGCCGCATACAGAACCCATCCCGAAACAATTAGACGTCGCCTTCCAAGCCGGTCGGACAGATCGCCACCAAAGATCGAACTGACAACTTTACTAACGTGTAACAGCGCCCACATCAGGGGGATAGTTCCGATGGAAACTCCCGCGTCCTGGGCGCGCAATAACAGAAATGCGTCAGAAGAATTTGAGAGCGTAAAAAGTGCGATGATCAGTAGAAACCGCTTAAAGTTTCGATCGAATCCGGCCAAAGAAAGGCGGGGCGGAGCCACTACTCCCACGTTATTCGTCTCGCGCGGTACTTCAGACTCGCGCACAAAGAAACTCACAACCACAACTGCGGCAATCGCGGGCACCGACGCGAGGAGAAAGATCCGCGTGAATTCCGCGGCCGTGATCTGATCGGAATTATCTGCAAACCAGATCACCAGCAGGTACCCGAGCAATGGACCAACGACAGCACCCGTGTGGTCCATCGCGCGATGAAACCCGAAGGCCAATCCTCGCTCATTGGGATTAACTGCGTCGGCGATCATCGCATCGCGCGGTGCGCTGCGGATACCCTTGCCCACGCGATCAACCAGACGAATCGCGAGTACCTGATACCAACTACTCGCAAACGCTAACAAGGGCCGGACGAGATTGGCCAATCCGTAGCCAAGTACGACAAAGACTTTGCGTTTCCCGCGTCGATCGCTGAAATAACCGGCAAAGAGTTTAAGCAGACTGGAGACTGATTCGGCCGCGCCCTCAATCAATCCAACCACCGCCGGCGATGCACCGAGCGTCAACGAAAGAAAGACCGGAAGCAACGGATAGATGATCTCGCTCGAAGCATCGTTGAGAAGACTGACAATTCCTATCGCAAAAACGTTGGTGGGAAGACGGCGATAGCGCCGCCAAAGGCCTGGGGTTTTAGCAGGAGGTTGTGGAGATGTTGTCGCCTCAAAGAACTCATCGACCGAGTCGGTTTCGTGTTCAACCATCGTCTTGGTCGATTAGGAAGAGGAACGCCGGTTAGAAGCAGGGCGCGATCTTGGTTGTGGAGTCGGCGCCAATTGCGTGGTCCACCACCAGAAGATACCGCCACCTATAAGAGCAAGCATTATCAAACCGATGATAGTTAGTCGAACAGCCCACCGAACAGCGAGTCTGGCGATTAGAACAAAAATTATTAAGAGAACTACACCGGCAATGATGAAGATGGTCGTAAAATCCATGCTACTTCTTCCGGTAGCTCGCGCGGACCACAGTCTTGATGTTTCCCCGCACGTGAAAGTCGCCTTCAATATCTACCTTCAGCGGATCACAAGCATGTACGAAATCTTCGAGAATGATGTTTATGACGTGTTCGTGAAAGACCTTCACATTGCGAAATGAATTGATGTAGAGCTTCAGACTTTTGAGTTCAACGCATCGTTCGTTGGGAGAGTAATCGAGGCGAATCGTTGCGAAGTCAGGAAAATCTGAGAACGGACAGACAGCCGTGAATTCAGGTATCTTGAAACTGATCGTGATCTCGTTTCCCGGAAACTCATAAGGAAAAGTATCGAGAGGATAGAGATTCATCTCTGCTCGAGGGGTGGAACAGATGTCAAGTCCAGGCTCTTGTGACATAGGGTTATGGCGATTGTCGATTGTCGATTGTCGATTTTAACTGGGGTTTGATCAACTTTGGAAATACCACGAGACCTTTGGGCAGAAATCAATTGGCAATTGGCGATTGACAATCGACAATTTCTTGATTCAGGCAGCCGAGTGTGGGCGTCCTATCTCAAACAACTTTACCAGCGCCAATCCCGCCACGAATCCCCCAATGTGCGCTGCATAGGCAACTCCCCCTTGCTGTGATCCTCCTCCCAGGATTCCGAGGCCGCTAATAAGTTGGAAGGCGAACCAGATACCGATAGCCACGTACGCGGGGACATCGGTCAGAAAACGAAACAGAATGACGGTCACGCGACGGTGAGGATGCAGCATCATATAGCCGCCCAAAACTCCAGAGATCGCCCCTGAAGCGCCAAGACTGGGTATGAGCAAACTGGTCTGATCAGTAGCGAACACGATCGATGTCACCACATGCGCGAGTGACGCGAGAATTCCGCACACCAAATAGAACGTGAGATACCTCACTGGGCCCAAGTGGTCCTCAACGTTGTCACCAAAGATCCAGAGGAACAGCATGTTGCCGAAAAGGTGCGCGATGCCCCCGTGCATGAACATCGAAGTGATTAACGTCAGGTATACGCTGAGTGGCGTTACCTGTAGACCAGGTTGAAGTATTCGCTGGCCCGAAGGGTGAACACGAACCTGGTCTTGCGTGACGATATCATCACCCGTTCTGATCTCCTCCGGAACGGTTGAATATGCATACGTAAATCGCTCGTTCGTACCCAACCCCTGAAGAAAGACAAAGACCAGAATGTTGATAGCGATCAGAACATAGTTCACCAGAGGTGTACGGGTACGCCCGGTGTTGTCGTCATAGATCGGAAAGACCATCGCGAAGTTTCTCCCAGCCCGAGTGTTGGTGGGGCTTTAACTTGAAGCTGTTCCCAGAATGTCGCGTCACTGTCAACAAACGGTTTTGCAACTTAACGTTAGTCGCCAACGCTTTCGGCAGACTGAACCACACCCGCCTGAACAATCGCGGGCCTATGCGGTCTCAACAGCTCATATCCTTCCGACCGCGCAACAAACGTGGCAGCCGTCAGATCTCCGGTGACGTTCAGCGTGGTCCGGCACATATCGAGGATGCGATCGACACCAAGAATGATGGCAATCAGCGCTGGATTCACTCCGATAGTTACCAACACTCCGATGATGAATGGAATCGAGCCCGAAGGAACGCCCGCTGTTCCGATGCCACCGAGGATGGCGAGGTAGACCACCATCAACTGCTGGCCCAGTGTGAGATCAACTCCAGCAAGTTGCGCGAGAAACAGAACCGTCACGCCTTCATATAGAGCGGTTCCGTTCTGGTTAGCTGTCGCACCAACGGTCAGCACGAAACTGTTTATCTCTTGTGGCACACCGAGGTTCTCTTCTGAAACTCGCAGCGCGGTTGGCAGTGTCGCGTTAGACGATGAGGTTGAAAAAGCGGTGAGGATCACCGTCTTGATACGACGGAAAAATTCTATTGGGGCGATACGCGAGAGGAAATAGATCGAAAGTGAATAGACACCAAACATGTGCAGTGAAAGGCCCAGCAGCACTGTTAAGACAAACCATCCCAGCGCCTGAAGCAGATCCAAGCCAAAGCGGGCGGTGTTATTGAAGAGCAGGCAGGCGACTGCGTACGGGGCAAACTTCATCACAATCTCGATGATCTTTGCCGTGATCTGAAACAGTGAGTCGCAGAATCGAAGAAATGGCTCGCTGACTGTGACCGGAAGTAGAGTGATGGCAATCCCCACGATCAGCGCGAAGAACATGAGGTGAAGCATGTTCGGGTTCTCGCTTGCCACTGCCGCAAACGGATTCCTGGGAACGATTGTCTGCACGACAGCCATCAACGGTTTGGGTGTGGCAGCACTCGCCTTGGTCGCATCTTCAACTGTCTTAGTCGCGTCAGTAGCGTAGCGTTCTTGCAATGCGGTCGCGGTTTCCGGAGCAATTCGATCACCCGGCCTGATTGTGTTCGCCAGCGTTAATCCAATCACGACCGAGATCGCCGACAACACCAGGCAATAAGCAAACGACTTGAACCCTACGCGGCCGAGTTTACGAATGTCGCCAATACCGGCGACACCAACCACCAATGACGAGAAGACCAGCGGCACCACAATCATCAACAAGAGTCTGAGGAACAGCTCGCCAATAGGTTGCGTGATGTTGTCAATGACCCAAACCACGCGCGTGTTGCCACCACCAAACAACAAGTTCACGCCAACACCGGCGATCACACCAACTGCTAAACCGAGCAGGATCCTTGAATGCAACGCCATGCCCTTAGGCTTGTCCGGCGTCTCCTCATCGAGATCGGTGGTGATATCGCGTTCGAACGCATCCGCACGCAAGTAGGGTTTGTCGTCGTCTTTTTCTTTTTCAGACATGGGTTATTGTCGATTTACGATTGTAGAGTGTCGATTGGTTCGTTGGGGATTGCCGATTTTCCGATGTGCCGATTGCCAATGCCGATTCCCGATTTGCCGATTTGCCGATTTGCCGATTGGGTCCACGTTGATCGCGTTCAAGTCGCACTCACCACTCACGAAATCGTCAATCGTCAATCATCAATCGTCAATCTTCCTACCTTCCCCATCGCAACTTGGTCCGCAGCACGTCAAAGTAGTTCCGATTGGGTGGCGGAATCAGATTAAAGGTCGTACTGCTCTTTCGAATCACAACTCGATCCTCAACCAACAATGGGAAGCCAACCTGACCATCCAACGTCAAAGCCACCTCTTCCTTATCCGTCTTTAGGCGAAGTTCAACCGGGATGTCGTCGGGAACAACGATAGGTCGATTGGAAAGCGTGAAGGGACAGATTGGCGTAATGACAACCGCGTTCATTGAAGGAAAGATCACTGGTCCACCTGCGGACAAGTTGTAGGCAGTTGAACCCGTCGGAGTAGAAACGATCAGTCCATCGGCACGAAACGAGTTCACAAACAGGTCGTCAAGATAGGCCTCGATCTCGATTATTCGCGCCAGCGCTGATTTGTTGATGACGACATCGTTTAATACCCGATTTTGCGTCACCGTTTCGTCTCCACGCTTCAACTCGACATCAAGCATCACCCGCTTTTCCAGTCGATAGTCTCCGGGAAGAATCGCCTCGAGCGCGGCGTACATCTCTTCGATTCGAAACTCTGCCAGGTAGCCGAGTCCACCATAATTCACTCCCACCACAGGCACTTCAGCGTCACCAATCATGCGTGCTGTCGCGATCATGGTTCCATCCCCGCCGAGCACCAGCATCAGATCGACATTCTGCGCGACCTTCTCCGCCTCCAACGTCTCGATCGCGCAGCCTGTCTCGCGTTGGATTCGCTCGCGATCAAGTTCTTGCGCACCAACCAACGTGATGTCGCGTTTGGCCAGCCAATCAACAAGTTCGCAAATTGTCTTTAGAGCATCCGGTTGATTCGGCTTAAGGACGATCCCGATACGTTTTATTTTGGACATAGACGTCCGCTCAGACGTTTCAGAAGTTGAACCTGGATTGCCAGCGAGTAATCCGATTAGGAGAGCCTATCTCGTTGCAAGTCTTAAATTTGCCGGAAACGCGGTGATGATACGTGCGCGTTGTTTTTAGTGTCAACGCTCTTAGTCTTCTTTCAGAAGCGTTAACCAAAGTGGAATCGGCAACCAACGCCAGTCGTCGCCATACACACTCTCGTTCAGTTGTTCTGTACGATGCTCGGTTCGTGTTTGCAGCTTCTGCGGAGGTAGATCCTGCCAGTTCTCATAACAAGCATGTTGAATACACGGGGCGGGCTTGGCTCGTTGATGGACCAGGCAACCCATCGCGGGATCAAAAAGAGGACACGCGTATTTTTGCTTGAACGTATCTTCTGATGCGCGCAAGCCGTGTTGAGTAACCGCCTCACGCGCTCTTGTGAATACCGCCTCTCGTTCCTGAGTATTGAGTCGAGGCGTACGCTCCAGCGTCTTTTTGATCGCCACCGCCTCAAGACGTGTTATCTGCACATTCACGAAATGAACGTCGGTACAACAGGCGCCGGGTGTCGGACACGTCTTACAGTCCTGCGCTGCGTGTTCATGATTGATCTTGATGAAGCGCTGATAAGAATGCTTGACGCGCTGCAGCTGCGCCAACCCTTCATCTTCGGATAGTCGCTTCCTCATCTCTGTTTCCGGTAGTAGGCGAGAAACTCAACGTTCCCGTCGGCTCCTTGAATTGGAGACTCGATTAGACCACGAACGTCGAGGCCTAGTTCGCGTGCGCAATGGTTCACTTCTTGAATAACACGTTCTCGTTTTTCGGGATCGCGAACGATACCTCCACTTCCGACTTCACCTTTTCCCACTTCAAACTGCGGCTTGATGAGGGTAATTAAGCCTCCGGTTGAGGTCAACAAAGGCACCAGCGCCGGCAGGACCTTCGTGGCCGAGATAAAAGAGAGATCCATCACAATCAGATCGAACTTCTCGTTGAAATCATCAGGCTTGAGGTACCGCGCATTGACGCGTTCCCTAACCTCAACACGCGTGTCAGTACGCAAACGCCAATCGATCTGATTGTGGCCCACATCAATTGCGACGACTCGTCGCGCACCATGCTGCAACAGGCAGTCTGTAAATCCGCCAGTTGACGCGCCGACATCCAGACAGATCATTCCTTCAGGATCAATCGAAAATTCGCGCAGAGCGGCTTCCAATTTGAGACCGCCTCGGCCAACGTAACGCGCCGCCGGATTGTCGCTGCCTTTGATTCGTATTTCGGAGTTGGAGGTTACAAAGTCGGAGGGCTTTTCGATCCGCCGGTCGTCAACCAATACGACTCCCGCCATTACCATTGCCTGGGCTTTTGTGCGTGACTCAGCGATTCCACGCTCGACGAGAAGTTTATCTATCCGCTCGCGCCTCATTCAGAGTTGAAGATACTCTGTTTCGGAGACTGCGCAAGTTCGAAGTCGTTTGGGGAGTTATGCCTGCCGGCGGGATACTTGCTTCATAGCACGCGGCGTATCGGCCAACCCAACTTCTGCCGCGCAATCGTTACAAAGCCAAACGAGGATGTGGGGTGCATCGGACCAGAAGAACGAGGTTACTTTACGTGACATCTTCATCGCAGCATCAACGGGCAAACGCTGCAAAGCTTGAACGTAGAAAACGCCATTGTAGTAAGCGCCGTCCACACCATCGTCCTGATGGATGCACTCCCGTTCCCGATACTCCTGCTTTTTCATAGGATCACCATGTAGTACGCGCTGGCTACGCGCCAACTGAAATTAAGACAATGTCGGGGCTTAGGTTTTTGTGTGAGAGAGTCTTAATGGGGCGAGCGACAGACTCAAGGATTAATTGCGCCGCTTCGCATTTGATATTGCCACCGCGTTCAAAGTCCGTCAACACTGTACCTTAGCGCAAAATGCTAATTTGATTACAGTTTGAAGGCGACTATTCGGGTTGTTCAACGCCTTCGAAGATATCGCGAATGCGGAAGAGGTCGCTTTGCCCACCATTACTGCTTTCTTGTCCTTTAACGCGCCGCGGCCGACGCTCTTCGCGAGGCTCGGCATGTCTTCTCTCAATGCGCGCAGCTCGCCTTTCGCGGATTACTCCAAACAACTTGGCCTTGGGCTGTTCAGTTCTCTCTGTCTTTTCCGATACTGCAGCTTCCTTGAACTCCTCAGACTCCAGAGCGTCACTTGACTCATTTAGCGGGGCCACTGTCTCAGCGCTCTCAGTGATTGCTGGAGTTTCTTCCGGTTGTTCTTCGGTATCAATTGATTCAGCAACTGCCTCGGTCTCTTTTGGTTCTACGACTGCTTCAATCTGAGGGTCTACCGAAACTTGGCGTTTCGAATAGATAAAACCTGCACCAAACGCACCCACGAATAACCCTGCCACGATTGTTGCTGCGAGGGTGAATCCGTTGAGGTTTATTCGTTTCGCCTGTACCTGAGACAGTGGAACAACTGGCTTCGCTGAAAGAACCGTTGCCTCTTCATCAAAATGAGGCTCAGAGAGCGGTTCACGAAACTCCTCAATCCTTCTGTTTTCACTCGACATAACAACCTACTTCAGGACTTGCAGAGTTCCGCACAGCAAGCCTTAACCGGATACAGTGCAACTGGAAGGCCAAACATGTACGGAGTGAATTACAGGGATTTTCTGGCCGATTTCTACTCGTGGAGTGCTTCGGAACAAACCATATCGTGCATTAAAGCAACGCGCCCGTCACTTTGTTCAAGTTACGGGCGCACCTGACTCCTGTTTCTCTCTGTTAACGACGTGCTTTTTGTACCCCACTCCGACGACGTTCGTCGAGGACCTCGACACTCTCTTTCACACGCATGTAAATGCCATCGGCGTCGAGACCGTACTTCGCTAACAGCAACTTCGGATCACCATGTGTTACCAGTCGATCCGGAATACCCATGCGAACCACTCGCACGTTGTCCTGTAAGCCGTTCTCCTCGAGAAACTCGAGCACCGCAGAGCCAAAACCGCCGGCGAGATAAGCCTCTTCTACCGTAACGATCAGGCGTTTGGTTTGAGCCAGGGCAAGTAGCAATTGTGCGTCGAGTGGCTTCACAAAGCGGGCGTTGACGACGGTGGTTTCGATTTTGTCCTTTGCTAAATGCTCGGCTGCCTGTAACGCAGGATGGACCATAGATCCATAGGCAACGATCGCTACCTCTCCACCGTCACGCAATAACTCGCCTTTTCCGATTTCCAATAGT
This sequence comes from Pyrinomonadaceae bacterium, assembly GCA_036554845.1. Classification (GTDB taxonomy): domain Bacteria; phylum Acidobacteriota; class Blastocatellia; order Pyrinomonadales; family Pyrinomonadaceae; genus PSRF01. Next base: position 516 of record DATBMP010000181.1, on the reverse strand, counting down.
TCGGGTTTCCGAGTAATCGGCACTCCGATACCGTTGCCCCGAGGATAGCGCATTGCCGCTGGACCATTGTGTTCAAGCATCGTGAACATCATGTCGCGCATCTCGCCTTCGTCCTTAGGCGCCATCACGACAATGTTCGGTACTGATCGCAAGTACGCAATGTCGAGTAAACCATGATGGGTTGGACCATCACCGCCAGCAATTCCGCCTCGATCGAGACAGAACTTCACGTTGAGATTCTGGATGCAGACATCGTGAACCAACTGATCGTAACCGCGCTGGAGAAATGTCGAGTAGATCGCGCAGACAGGCTTCATGCCTTCACAGGACATGCCCGCAGCAAACGTTACGCAGTGCTGTTCTGCGATGCCGACATCGAATGAACGGTCAGGAAATCTTTCGAGTGCCGAGCAGACACCGGTTCCATCCGGCATTGCAGCTGTCAGTGCCACAACTTTGGGGTCCTGCTCCATCAATTCAACCAGCGTATCGCCAAAAACTTTTGTGAACGTTGGA
>DATBMP010000180.1:0-11414 GCA_036554845.1 Pyrinomonadaceae bacterium | reverse complement strand
CATTTGCGGTATTCATGAGGGGCGATGAGAGAGTTCGACGAGAATCAGTTGCCATACCTCGCGCGGCCGATGCAAGCACCGGCCACACTCAGTATCGATACTTAACTCGGGAATTTCGAAGGATCACGGCCGCGTACGCTCTTCAACGGGCACAGCGATGTGCGATGCATGCCTGCCTGAGCGGAACACTCGTTGGGTCGCTTGTTGAAAGTCCGACTCTTTTGCAAGAAAGATGTTTGGCACGAATCGCTGTGGGTTGCGATCGATTACCGGAAACCAGCTGCTTTGGACCTGCACCATGATCCGGTGTCCTTTGCGGAAGGCGTGATCGTTGGCGGGAAACGAAATTTGATACTGCTGAACCGAGTTTGCCGGAATCGGTTGTGGCTTTTCAAAGCTTTTCAGATACCGCCCACGGAAGACATCTCCGGCGATCATCAGTTGATAGCCGCCCATCTTCGCATCGGCCTCGTACTTCTCTGGATACACATCGATAAGCTTTACGATCCAATCGCTATCAGTACCCGTTGTCGAAGCGAACAGATTAGCCACAATCCGTCCCGAAACCACCACATCCTCAGTGAGCGGTTCACTTACCCACGAAAGCACGTCAGGTCGATGGTCCACAAACCGCTGATCTTCAACAAGCCATGTGGACCACCCCACACGAAGCTCAATGGGCCGCGGCCGATACGGAACCGGATTCGCGGGATCGGAAATGTAGCTATCGAAGGCCTGGCCCGTTGCCGGCGGCGCGCTGAACGACAACGCCCGGTCCTTCTGTAAATACAGCTTGCGATCAACAACGTTCTGTTTGGGCGGCCATGCGTCGTGCCGGATCCATTCGTTTGCGCCTGTCCTAAAAGTTAGTGCCTCGGGGAGCTCATGACTTCCCTTGCCTTTCAAATAATGCACCAGAAACGGCACAAGTATCTTGCTTCGATAATGCTGCGCAGTTGCACTACCGAAATCGATCTTGCCCAGTTTCCTGCCGTCGCCTCTGGACCAGCCACCGTGGTTCCATGGTCCAACGACGAGAAAGTTCTGCTTTGCCTTATCGTGTCGTTCCAGTAACTCATAGATCTTGATTGGACCGTAAAAGTCTTCCTGGTCCCACCACCCGGCGACATTCAGGGTCGGGACAGTCACACGGTTTAGCCACGGCGCAAAAGCCTGACGTTTCCAGAATTCGTCGTAGTCTGGCCGCGTGGCAAAGTCGCGCCAGCTTGGGATCTTTCCGTTGAAATACTTCGTCTCAACGTTTGCGAGCGAGCCGAGTTTTAAGTACCACTCGTAAGTATCAAAGGTGTCGATAACCTTTGAAACGTCCGTCATCTCTTTTGACGACTCCATCATGTAGGCGTACTCAAAACCATAGCTGAGTCTGAAGGCGCCATTGTGGTGAAAGTCGTCACCGATCCACATGTCGGCTGGAGATGCCTGCTGCACTACTGCTTTCAGTGCTGGATGCGGATCAAGCATCGCCATCACCGATAACCACGCACCATAGCTGGTTCCCGCGATCCCAACGCGTCCGTTATTGTTGGCAACATTTTTCAGGAGCCATTCAATCGTGTCGTAAGTGTCAGTGCTTTCGTCGATCGCATTCTTGTCTTTGGGATCGCGCGGCTGTCGCAGCATGACGAACTGACCTTCTGACTTGAACCGTCCGCGGATGTCCTGCTGCACGACAATGAAACCTTCAGCGGTTAATTCTGGAATAGCCGCTGCAAGTTGTGCTGGTGTTGAATTACCGATGCCGTAGGGTGTTCGAAGAAGCAGGATCGGAAACTGCTCGTTGGTGCTGGTAGGCGTAAAAATGCGTGTGTTAAGGCGAACGCCGTCACGCATGGGGATCATTGCCTCGGTTCGAGTAAAGGGTCCGTCGTTTGGTGTTTGCGCGTAAAGAGGAGCAACGATTGCCAGGAAGACTAATGCAATGAAAGTGCAATATAAGACCGTGACTCCTTGGAGTGCGGTGGCAAGCGCAGCGCGACACCGCTTTGGATTTCGCCGAACCATGCTGCTAACGGTTAGATCCAAAGCGGTGTCGCGCTGCGCTTGCCACCGCACTCCAAATATGTGGCTCTTCATCCGTAAATCTTTCCTTTCATTACTACGGTTTCTTCGACACACGATCGATTGGTGCAGGTCGCGGCACTCGCGGCACAGGCTTCTGCTCGAGCAGCTTCAGCGCCTCTTGCACCGCCCGCTCAATCTGTGGATCGCGTCCTTTAATCACTTCAGCGGGTGTGTACTCCACCTCGATGTCCGGCGCGACTCCTTCATTCTCAACGGCCCACTTTCCCGTTAGATCGTAAAACGCCAAAGTGGGTGCCGTAATACCACCGCCATCAATCGTTGGCGGTGTACCTAGCGTACCAACGAGCGCTCCCCAAGTGCGTGTGCCCACCAACGGACCAAGCTTGCGCTGGCGAAACATGTACGGCAACGCGTCTCCGCCAGACCCTGCTGACTCGTTGATGATCATTACCTTTGGTCCATAGATTCCTGCTATTGGTGAAGTGGAGGGCTGTCCGTCACGTTGCGCAAAGAAACCCATCAGTTTCCGGTCAAGCTCGCTGACGATGTAATCAGCTACCTGTCCGCCCTGGTTGTAACGTTCATCGATGATCGCGCCTTCTTTTTCCTGTTGCGCATAGTAGTACCGAGTGAATGCCGTGTAACCTGGGCCAGCCGTGTTGGGAAGCCAGACGTATGCCAGACGTCCACCCGAAAGTTTGTCAACCAGGCGGCGATTGTCTTCGATCCACGCTCGCGCGCGTAGACCATCCTCACTTGGAACAGGGATCACAGTCACTACGCGTGAACCTTCCAGCGAAGGAGTTTTACTGACTCTGATGAGAGTCTGCCGTCCTGCTGTGCCCTCAAATAAACTGTAAGGATTCGTCGGCGGGGTGAGCGCGCGACCATTTACTTCGAGTACGTAATCTCCTTCAGAGACCTGAATGCCAGGCGAGCTGAGAGGCGCGCGCAGATCGGGATTCCAATTCTCGCCGGTGTAGATACGCTTGATGCGATAGTGTCCGTTCTCAATTCCAAAGTCCGCTCCTAACAAACCAACTGTTACCGGATCTTCTCCCGGGATGTCCCCCGTGCCGGTTAAATAAGAGTGCCCCACTGCCAGCTCTCCTCCAACCGTTGCGATGAGATATCCCAGATCGGCGCGATGGCCCACGGACGCCAGCAACGGGCGATACTTTTCAAAGATCGTTTGCCAATCAGTCCCGTGGAATTTCGGATCGTAAAAATACTCGCGCTGAATGCGCCAGGTCTCGCGATAAATCTGTTCCCACTCAGCGCGAGGATCGATGCGCATCTCCATCTGCGCCAGGTTAAGTGGGCCATCGCCGACTCTAACGGGCGCGGGGCGATCGGTTGCTACGATTCCCCAGCTGGTTCCTCCACCGCCGCTGGCCTGATACAGAAGTTTCTTCTTGTCATTCGAGAGCGAGTACGAGCGAACGCCTTCAAGAAATGGTGCGGCCGTGCGGCTCGAAAGCTGGTAACGCTGCAAACGAAGCGATGGTGGTCCCGGAGTGGCCCCAGTCGCCTGAACCGGTTCTGTGTAGTAGAAACTGCCCGTCGCTCCCGCAGTGAGATTGCTGTAATCACCTGCCGGTATGTTCACTGAAATAATTCTTTGACCAATTCGATCGAAGTCAACGCGAACACTTACCGTCCGAGGCGCGGGCGGAGTTGGCGGTGGCGGCGCTTGAGTCTCGCCAGGCGTAGGTCGTGGTGGTGGTTCATCGCCAGTCTCCGGCAAGAGTGGCGAAGGTTCACTCGCACCAAGCACGACGAGATAGATCGCGCGACGCACCGGGCGATCGATCGAACTCATCTCCAGCCAGCCGGTGCTTGGTCCATAGTTTGTGCTCGCCATGAAGTAAAGATACTTACCGCCGGCATCAAAGGCGGGCGAGATCGAATCTGCCAGACCATCTGTGATCTGATAACTCTTTTTCTCAGCCAATGAATGGATAAAGATTGCGCGCAGACGGCTGGGTAGATTCTTAGAGTAAGCAATCCACTTTGAATCCGGAGCCCAGGTCGCATCAAAGGAACGAATCGGATCTGGATAACTGTCAGTATCAATCTTCGTTGCTTTGCCACTGGCCACTTCGATCAGCCACAGGTTTCGGTGGTTATCCTGAAGCAGGATCTGCATTCCGTCAGGCGACCATTGAGGTGCGGAGAAAAATGCTGTTGATGGTAGTGGAATCGTTCGTGGCTTTGCGACACCCAGCGGATCGCCAAGCATTAGCTGGTACTCGCCACTGGCATCTGAAAGCCAGGCGAGTTGAGCACCATCAGGCGACCACGTGGGACTGCGATCATGCGCGCCCGGGCTTTGTGTGAGATTTCGGTAGTCGCCCTTTTCTGCTGGAACCGAAAAAATCTCGCCGCGCGCTTCGAAGGCCGCTCGTACGCCCGTCGGAGAGAGCGCGGAGTTGCGGATCATATTGACGACTTTCTTGAACTGGGGACGCGCCCAGGGCAGATCGCCGTTCACCTCGATGTTGAGTTTGCGCGTCTGCCCGCTCCTGGCATCGAGGAGGTGTACATAACCAGCTTGTTCGTAAGCGATCGCGTCGGGACCTGCGGATGCGTTCATGACATCGAAGTCGTCGTGACGAGTAAGCTGGGTGACCTGCTTTGTGTCCGTGCGGTATGAGAATAGGTTGACGGTGTAATTGCGATCTGAAAGGAAGTAGATCGTATTGCCGATCCACATGGGATTGGTATCGTTACTATTGGTCCAGGGAAGCTTCTCGATCGAGTGGTCGCTCAGGGTCATCACCCTGATCGGATGCGTGCGGCCGCCGCGGTAATGTCGCCACTGGCTGGCCTCGTGCCATACCGGAATAAACGCAGTTGAGAACTCTTCGTGCGCAACGCGGCTGCCGTCAGGCGAGTAAACGCCGCTGAAAGCACGAGGCATGGGGAGCGGATTAGGCAGTCCGCCATCCAATCCGATGGTCCAAAGACGAAAGTAGGGTTGGGGCGCGCCTGTCCGTCCTGACGCGAAGACCACTTGACGACCGTCGGGTGTCCAACCACGAATTCGGTCGGGACCGGGATGATATGTCAACCGCTTCGCGTCACCACCCGCGGTCTTCATTACATACACGTCCGTGTTCCCGGCAACCGTGGCGCTGAAAGCGATTTGAGAACCATCGGGAGAAAAATACGGATCCATCTCGGCCCCCGCGGTCGACGTGAGCCGGCGCGCCTGGCCACCTTCGCGCGAAACCAACCACAGGTCTCCCGCGTACGCGAAGGCCACCTGTTCGCGACTAACGGTCGGGTGACGCAGTAGACGCGTCCCCTGCGCCATGGCGATGGCCGGGATCGCAATAGTCAGCAATAAACCGAAATAAAGGTGTCGTGGTCTCATAAGTTTTTTTACTCAACTTTTTTATCCTCGCTCTTGGCCTTCTCCATCGCCTCGGGTTCCAGCTCCTCCACGGTCCGGTTCAGATTGACGAACACACCCCACGCGGCCAGGAGCACAGCAGCGGCAACTCCAACCATTGCAGCATGCGGTAGCTGTGCGGGATTGTCGTGCACTAACCGGAACACTGCGACGAGCGTCTCGACAGACAGCGCCACGACTACCACGATCAGAAAGCGGGAGAGGAACCGTCGAACTCTTGTCGGCGCGCTCATATGCGCTTTCCTTTGAACTTCCTCTTCCAGGACCGTCTGGCCCAACTCGAGGGCGGCAACGGCGATCGTTAGCAGCGCGATCGCTTCCAGTACAGAATTAAATCTGCCCCTCAGTGGAAGAGCCTGGAGAGGACTGATACCGTGCCAGAGTTCCAGCGCAGAGAAGACTACCAATGCCAAAGCAGAGATGAAGAAAAGTAACGCAATGGCCGAGAAAGCAGCGCCAAACACTTTCTGTACAATCTTCACGTCGCCTCTCGTCATAGTATTGCTTGAGGATGCCACGGGCTTGTCCCGTAATGCTTCACGTTCGCAGCTCCACCACAGTCTGTTGAAATGTCACGATGCCACCGGCTTAGCCAGTGGTGCTTCACGTTCGCAGTCTTCAACCGTCAGCGTGAAATACCAACGGGCAAGCCCGTGGCATGAAAGCCCAGACCAACAACAAGACTCATCCAAACTCACTTTATCTTTCCGGGCCCCCAGAGTGCCCGTCCTGGTTTAGCGTTTGTATGCTCGCCATCCTTGAGGACCTGCACGCCGTTCACAAACACGTGATGTACGCCGACGGCGTATTGGTGGGGGTTCTCGAATGTCGCTCGGTCAGCGATTGTTGCCGGATCGAAAATCACGACATCAGCAAACATCCCTACTTTGAGAAATCCGCGACGATCAAGACCGAGGTTCGTCGCTGGCAAACCCGTGAGACGGCGTACCGCCTCTGTTAATGAGATCACCTTCTCCTCACGCACGTACTTTCCCAGGAGACGTGCGAAGTTGCCGTACGCGCGCGGGTGCGTGGAGGATTTTAGGAAGACTCCTTCGGGCGCCATGGACGCGCCGTCAGAACCAAGCGAAACCCAAGGCTGGCGCAGTTCTTTTTTGATGTTCTGTTCAGACATCAGGAAGTAAACGGTGCCGACCCGAGATTGATCTTCAAGGATCAGATCCATGATCGTTTCTACCGGATCTTTCCCACGCATCTTCGCCACCTCTGTCAGGGTCTTGCCGGTTAGTGGTTTCAGCTTCTCCGACTTGAAACCGACCAGCAAAACGCGATCTGGCGAACCAGCCGCAAGGAAAAGGTTCTCCCATTTGTCACTCGGCGTGCGCACCTCCGCCGCGATCCTTTGGCGCGTGGCCGGATCGGCGAGTCGTTTGAAGAGTGCCTCGTAGCCACCGTCCATGGTCCAAGGTGGCAAGCTGGCGTTGAGTCCCGTAGCTCCGGCCGGGTACATATACATGTCGGCAGTGATCTTCAGTCCGCTTCGTCGCGCCGCATTGATCAGTGCGATCACACGATCCACCTTATGCCAGTTCTGACTGCCGGCAGCTTTGATGTGATAGATCTCGGCAGGCAGACCAGCTTCGCGGCTGATGCGTATCAACTCTTCAACTGCTTCGACCCATTCATTCCCCTCGCTCCGCAGATGGGAGATATATTTGCCCTTGTAACGAGCTGCGACTTTGCACAGCTCAATCAATTCTTCAGTGCGGGCGTAAAACGCCGGCGCATATATTAAGGACGAGCCGACACCGAGCGCCCCTTCCTCCATCGCCTGCTTCACAAGTTCGCGCATCTGCTGGAGTTGGTCCGGTGTCGGCTGCACATCGCTTTCACCGAGAACGTTTTGTCTGATCGTGGTCGCCCCGACAAAGGACGCCACATTCTGAGAGACACCGCGTTTCTCGAGATATTTCAGGTATTCGGCAAGCGTGGTCCATTCAATGTCAAATTTGATGTCGTCCTGTTCGGCAACCACCTGTTTCTTAAGCCGTTCGTTGAGTGGCCCCATTGACCATCCTTCACCCATGATTTGGGTGGTGACGCCCTGGCGGATCTCGCCCTGTGATCGGCCGTCGGCGATCAACGACTCGGTGGACCAGGACAACATATTAATAAAGCCGGGTGCCACGGCGAGACCTTGCGCGTCAACGACGTTACGCGCTTGTGCCCTGCTCAGGTTTCCCATGGCAGCAATGCGATCGCTGCGGATGGCAATATCGACTTTTCTTGGGGCGCGTCCACTCCCGTCATAGACGGTGCCTCCCTTTATAAGCACATCGAACTCTTCGTTTCGAGGTACCTGTGCCGCAACCGCTAATGGCAATAACAGCGTTAGGATCAAAGCGAGGTAATTATCGAAGCTCATTATTGTGATCTCCTCAAGCTTGATTTCGTCGCGTAGCGGCCGGGGAGCTTAACCCAGCGTTTCAACCCCGGGTTATCGCCGAACAACCAACGCGTCGCGTAGCCACGACTGAAAATTGACGTTTCAACTGTCGCGACGCGACATGACCTTTTGTTTGCGAGTGACCCGGCGATGAACCTCCGGGCTAAATTCGAGCGCCGCCAAGCGGCAAAAAAGACTTTAAGCGCCAGCGTCACGCACCGACTTCTTAGGCAGCGGCTGTCGCTGCGGGACGCATGATTCTCCACACGCCCACCGTCAACACCGGCAGGATCAAGAGTACGATGAAGGCATAGGTAAGCAGACCATAGCCTTTAGCAATAAGGTCAACCAGGCCCACCGCAGAAGCCGCATAGACGGAGATAAGCATCAGGCTCACAGAAATCGCAGGCCGTAAGATTCGCGGCATAGGCTGCTGTCGTTCGTCGTAGGCCTTCGCAACTCGTTCATTGATAGCGTGCAACATGGCCACGCCCGTATCTACTAGAGTAAGCAACACCGCGATCTGAAAGACCCATTCGAACCACGGTGCTTGCAGCTTGTCGAGTAAGAACGCAGAGGGTAACGCAGTTGCTCCGATCTCATCGTAATAGCCAATCATCGCTATGTAGAAAACTACTCCAGGTAACATGCCGAGCGGGCCCGACAATAGTCCGGCGACGATTGCTTCGTGACGACGAGTTAGATGGCGTATGCAGAACAGGATGGCTGGAATGGTTGCGACGTTATAGCCAGCATACGTAATGCCTGACTTGAACCATTCATCTCCGACAGGTACAGACGACAAATTGGAGGCAATGCGATCGCCGAACGCTATCAAACACCAGATCGCAAAAACTATGTATACGAGATAGAGATAGCCGACCGACAGGGACAGAAACTTTTCAATGGTGGCGTTGCTATAAAAGAGCACCAGGCCAGTGGCGGCGATCATACCGAGCGAGCCAACCAGTCGCGGGGTGCCAAATAGACTGTGCGTGATCTCTCCTGCCGCTGCCCCCATCACCGCCAGGATTATGACCATCAACAGGAGATAAGCGATCTCGAATAGGAACCAGGCCTTGCCAAGCAATAGTTTGAAGAAGGAACGATAGTCGTAAGCCTTCGCTAGCCGCGCCAGTTCGAAACTGATCATTAGCACGACGCTCCATACGAGCATGCTGACGACCATGCCCAGGAGGCCGCCCTTTGGTCCAGCCGGCAGAAAAAATTCCACCAGCTCGCGCCCGGTAGCATAGCCCCCTCCAATCACCGCAGCCTCGAAGACAAAACCGGGAAGCAGATACCGCTTAAAGAAATCGCTCACTTGTCAAACCTCTCCATAGTTTTCCCTCTTCACACCATGGTCTTTCGCGAGTGTGAACGTGACGGATGAACAATGCGTGAGGTTAATCTGGTGGGATTGTGCTCGTTGAGATGGTTCTCACGAAGCACTGAACACTTCTTCCGCAAAGAGAAAAATTTTGCTTTACGAAGAGCCGCTGGGGACCAGACGAAAATCTTAGACCCTTAACGATCCGCGGAACGCCCTCGCACCAAAATAGGATTCTGCGCCGTTGTGAAAGACGAAGACACGGTCGTAGCGGCGATCACAAAAGAGGGCACCTCCAAGTTTTCTAATCTCAGCGGGTGTTGTAATCCAGCTCGACGTTTTCAGATCGAAGTTTCCAAGTTTCTGGAGCTCTCGATATTGGTCTTCCGTCAAGAGTTCAATGCCCATCGCAGCTGCCATATCAATAGCGTTATTTGCCGGTTTGTGTTCCTTCCTTGATTCAAGCGCTTGACGGTCGTAGCAAAGACTTCTGCGGCCATTAGGAGTTTCCGCTGCACAATCAAAGAAAATGTATTCGCCAGTCTTTTTATCATGACCGACGACGTCCGGTTCTCCGCCCGTTCTCTCCATTTCATTTAGCGACCACAGTTTTTCGGGTTTGGCTTCCAGCTTTGCTTGTACCTTGGCCCATTCATGACCTCTATGACGGTTCATGTTTTTCTCAAAACGGGCTTTCAGCGATTTGAAGAGATCTTCTCGTTGTTCGGGTGAGAGCTGCTTCTTCCTGTTATTAGTTTTCGGCATATTTCTTATGTTGTCTGTTGAACCGGTGTGTTCATGGCCTAATGATCGAGATCGTCAGAAGAATTTGCCGACGCGCGTCGATCAATGCTGCGGGTAACCCAAAGATTTCAGGTTGGAAAGGTGGTTTACCACCGCTGGTTCCCATGAATCTCGTAGTTTTCTTTAAGGTACTTATACAACTGGCGTTCGCCTTCATCAATAGGATCCGTCGCCAGTAAACAGAAGCGAGGGCGTTTTAGCCCAGTATGGTTGTGGGTCCACTTCACCTGGACCAGATTTTCCCTGTCCTATCTTGAGACCTCGAAAAACGCAGTCTCTACTGAAGATCACCAAACCATCCGCGCCGCTCCATCCACTTTGCAAGTTCCAGGACAGGTGAAATCGTAAGGGCCGCAACCACAATTATCAGCCAGTCTCTCCACGGCAACGCGAAAGTGCCGAAGGTTCTTTCCAGGATTGGGACGTATAGGATCAATGCCAGCATGAAGAGTTCCCAGGCAATGGCCAGGTTCAGCCACTTGTTGGCAAATGGACTCCGCAGTACGGAATGAAGATCAGATCTAAAGTTGTATGCCTTGAAGAATTGGATCAATACCAACGAGACGAATGTCATGGTCATCGCCTCTTGAATGCCACGTCCGGAGTTCAATGCCCAAACGAAAAGGCCCAGGTTGACCAGCGCCGACCACAGACCACCCACCAACATGAGCATGACTACGGGACGAGTGAAAATGCCTGCGCGCTGATTGCGCGGTGGCCGCTGCATGAGATCTTTCTCAGGCGGGTCCACTGCCAAAGCCAGAGCGGGCAACCCGTCAGTGGCGAGGTTGACGTAGAGGATCTGCACCGCAGAAAGCGGCAACGGCAATCCTGCCAGCGTCGCCCCGGCCATCAATCCGATCTCCCCTATGTTCGATGAGAGCAGATACATCAGATATTTTTTAATGTTGCTAAAAATGCCGCGCCCTTCTTCAACCGCAGCAACGATAGAGGCAAAGTTGTCATCGGTGAGCGTCATCGCAGCCGCTTCTTTCGACACATCCGTGCCTGTTATGCCCATGGCGATGCCGATGTCGGCTTTTTTGAGCGAGGGTGCATCGTTCACGCCATCACCAGTCATCGCAACCACGTGCCCTCTTTCCTGTAAGGCAGTAACGACACGCAGTTTGTGCGCTGGTGAAACGCGTGCATAGACCTGGATCTCTTCGATTCCGCGGCGGAATTCTTCGTCGTCTGTTATTTCAAGCTCTGGTCCAGTCATGACGCGACCGCTTTTCAACAACTTGAGTTCCTCCGCCACTGCGCGGGCAGTCAAAGGGTGATCTCCCGTAATCATCACCGCCTTGATGCCGGCCCTTTCACACTTTTCGACTGCTTCCAGAGCCTCCTGACGTGGCGGATCGATCATTCCCATTAGACCGAGAAACGTCATCTGCCGTTCAGCGTTTCCA